>JAMOSZ010000036.1 GCA_027062625.1 Nautiliaceae bacterium | reverse complement strand
TAAAAAGAGTTAAAAAGACTTTTGAATTTTTTAAATGGAAATTTGATAAAAAAGAGTGGGAGAAGCTAAAATTTAGAGGAAATTTAAGAGTAAGAGTTACTTATAATCAATTTGGAATAGTAAAAATTGAAAAGTTTGAAATTAAAAAAAGAGAGTTTAAAAAATTTAAAATAGTAGAGATTGATTTTAATTATCCTTTTAAATTCAAAAATAGAGATAAACTCAACGCCTTCTCTAAAAAAGCTGATGAGTTTATTTTAGTTAAAAACGGTTTAATTACAGATACAAGAATATCAAACCTTGCATTTTTCACCGGCAAAGAGTGGCTAAGTCCAAAATACCCTCTTTTAAAAGGAACAATGAGAGAAAAGCTATTAAAAGAAAATAAAATTAAACTCGCTAATATCCATAAAAGTGATATAAAATACTTTAAAAAGATTGCACTAATTAACGCAATTTTAGGATTTTATATAGTTGATGAATTTGATATAATTTGAAAAAAGGATATAAATGAACTGGGACTTATCGGCTCTTTTTGATTCCATTCCAGAAGCAGAAGAGTTTTTAAAACAAGCAATATTTAGGGCAAAAGAGTTTGAAAAAAAATATAAAGGTAGACTCTATACACTCTTACCAGAAGAATTCTTAGAAGCTATAAAAGAGTATGAAGAAATTTTAGAAAATATTGGAAGAAGCCTAACTTACATCTTCTTAATTTTTGCAACAGATTCAAGCAAAGGAAACCTTTTAGCAAAATTTCAAGACCTTGCCACAAAAGCAGAGGAGCACTTAATTTGGTTTGAGCTTGAATTTATCCATCTTCCAATCAATAAGCAAGAACAATTTATAAAAAATAGCGGAATTTACAAACACTACCTAATCCACCTTCAAGAAGAAGCCCCATATAAGCTTAGTGAAAAAGAAGAGAAAATAATGATGAAAAAAGAGTTAACAAGCTCATCAGCCTTTACAAGACTTTTTGATGAGACATTAAGCAAGCTTAAATTCTTCTTTGAAGGAGAATATTTAAGCGAAGAAGAGATTTTAAGTAAACTTTATTCACCAAATAGAGAAACAAGAAAAAAAGCTCAAATTTCTTTAACTCTTGGGCTAAAACCTCATCAAGACTTACTAAGCTTTATTTACAATCAAATTAAAAAAGATTGGAAGATAAATTATCTTGAAATAAGAGGATATGAAGAACCAGAAGATGTAAGACACTTAGCAAACAGAGTTAGCAAAAAAAGCGTTGATGCTTTAATAAAAGCGGTAAACGAAAATACAGACATAGTAAAAGAGTATTACGAAATAAAAAAAGAGTTACTTGGATACGATACTTTGTATGATTATGATAGATACGCTCCTATTAAATTAAGCAACAAAACTCCCCAAATCTCTTTTGAAGAGGCAAAAGAGTTAGTGCTAAACGCCTTTAAAAATTTCTCTCCTATATTTTATGAAATTGCAAAAAAAGCATTTGATGAGAGATGGATTGATGTCTATCCAAAAGAGGGTAAAAGAGGAGGAGCTTTTTCCCACTCAGCAACCCCTGCGGCTCACCCTTATGTACTGCTAAACTACACAAACCAAAGAAGAGACATATTCACCCTCGCTCACGAACTTGGACACGCAATTCATCAATATTTAGCAAGAGAAGTTGGATACCTAAACCAAGACACTCCCCTAACAACGGCAGAGACGGCAAGCATTTTTGCTGAGATGCTTTTGTTTGAAGAGATTAAAAAAAGACTAAACAAAGAAGAACTTATTGAAACATACGCCGCAAAACTTGAAGATATATTCGCAACCCTATTTAGACAAATTGTCTTTACCAATTTTGAAAGAAGAGTGCACAGCTTTGATGAGCTAAAACCAAAAGACTTTAATAAAATTTGGATGGAAGAGAATGAGAGAATGTTTAAAGGAAGTGTAGTATTAACAAAAAACTATGAAATTTGGTGGAGCTATATTCCTCATTTTATTCACTCTCCATTTTACTGTTATGCATACTCATACGCCCAGTTACTGGTATTAAGTCTTTATAAACTTTACAAAGAAGGATTTAATAACTTTGAAGAAAAATATATAAAATTCCTAAGCCAAGGTGGAAGCATACCTCCTAAAAAACAATTTATTGAACTATTTAACATTAACATAGAAAAAGAGGATTTTTGGAATAAAGGAATTGGAGTTGTAAAAGAGATGCTAAATGAATTTAAAGGACTTGCAAATGATTATAGAAAATAAAACTTTCCAAGAGATTAAAACAAAACATGCAAAAGAGCTTTTAGAGTTTCTTATACCAAATGTGGAGGAGTTTAGTATCATTTGTAATTTACAAAATATAACCTTCTCCCCTAACCTCCCAGAACATATTCAAAAAGAGCTAAAAGATATAATAGTTTTCGTTCTTGCAAACTACACTCTCTCAACCGCAAAAATTGAAGGAGAGTATCTTATATTTGAAGCTGGATTTGGAGAAGAGAATTTTGGAAGTATTGTAAAAGTGCCTCTTGAAAACATTATACAAATTCTTGAAGATGAGACTCCTCTTTTTGTAAATGTAGCCGCAACTCTAAAAAAAGAAGAAAAAGCTAAAAATCCATTTGCCCTAAATCCAAGAAACCAAAAATTTATGAACTAATAAATTTATTCAAAGCCAAAATCTCTTTTCTTTTATCTTTATACACCATATAAATCTTTCTTTTTAAATTAACTCCTTTTATTTTTGCAATAAAAAGTTTCCCATCTCTTAGCTCATTTTCAATTACTCTTTTTGAGATAATAGATACAAGCTGCTCATTTGAATTTAGAATTGTAAATTTTAAAGCAGTAGAGTTATGCACAAGCCCAACTACATTTAACCTATCGCAATCAAAATTATAACCTAAAAAAACTTCTTTAATAAAATCACGCGTAGAAGAGTTTGGCTCACGGCATATCATATCGTAGTTTTTTAAATCTTTAAGCTCAATAGTAGAGGGTAAAGGTTTATTTGAAAAAACTACAAGTTCATCATCAAGCCACTCAACATAATTTAGCTTATTATCTCTTTTTTTTGTTACAAAAGCTACATCAATTGCTCCATTTTCTACATCTTCTAATAAAGCATCATTATTTTTAATAATCAAGTTAATCTCTTTTTTAATAAGGGATTTAAAATATTTCATACACTCTGGCAAAAGATAATTTCCAATTGTTTGAGAAGCTCCCATATAAAAAGGAGAATCAAAATTTCTAAAATTTTCAAACTCCCTCTCAAACTCCTCCAAAAACTTCTCAAATTTTTTGCTTATTTTTAAAAACTCTTTCCCCTCTTTTGTAAGCAAAACCCCATTTTTCTTCCTCTCAAAAAGAGTAACTCCCAAAAACTCTTCAAGTATTCTTATTTGCTGAGTAACAGCTGGCTGAGAAATTCCAAGAAGTTTACTTGCTTTTGAAAAGCTTGATACTTTATTAATAAGCAAAAAAGTGTAAATTTTGTCTAAATATTTAATAATCATTACCCCTACTTTAATTTTTTTTATAAAAATTATAACTAAAACTTATAACTTTTTGCAAAATTTTTTTTGGTATAATAAATCAAAAAAGTGAGGCAAATGGAATTTTTAAACACTCTAAACGAACAACAAAAAAAAGCAGCAACTCATATTGATGGAGCATTATTAATCTTAGCTGGAGCTGGGAGCGGTAAAACTAAAACAATTACAACCCGTCTTGCATATCTTCTCTCTCTTGGAATTGACCCAGCAAACACTCTAACCCTTACATTTACAAACAAAGCAGCAAAAGAGATGAGAGAGAGAGCATTAAATCTTATTAAATTTAATATACCATCTCCACCTTTACTTGTTACATTTCATAAATTTGGGCTTATGTTTTTAAAACTTTATATCCATATGCTAAATAGGAATAACAACTTTGTAATAATTGACGCAGAAGATCAAAAAAAAATACTAAAAAATATCTCTTCTGATTTGCCTCCTGCTTTTATGAGCAAAGAGATAAGCCGATATAAAAATTCATTTCTAACCCCAGATGAAGTCTACGCCCTTGCAAATGAAAACATTTACAAACAAATGGCTTTTATTTATGAGAAGTATCAAAACTATTTACTTGATAATAATTTAGTAGATTTTGATGATTTGATTTTATTAACTTTTGAGATTTTAGACAAAAACAAAGACTTAGCAACAGAAATATCCAATAAATACAAATACATTATGGTAGATGAGTATCAAGACACAAACAACATTCAACTCCTTTTATTAAAAAAACTTTGCCTAACTCACAATAACATCTGTGTAGTAGGAGATGATGATCAAAGCATTTATGGATTTAGAGGAGCAAACCACAATAATATACTTGAATTTGAAAAAGAGTTTAATGCAAAAGTAATAACCTTAGAGATAAACTATCGCTCAACAAACCAAATTCTAAAAGCTGCAAATAATTTAATTCAATTTAATAAAAAAAGATACAACAAAAAATTAATATCAGCAATTGGAGATGGAAAAGAAGTTGAAATTATTGAAAATTATAACGAAATGGCTGAGGCTGAGCTTATCGCAAAAAAAATCCAAAATTTAATAAATAAAGGAGTCAATCCAAAAGAGATTGCAATTCTTTATAGAATAAACGCCCTCTCTCGCTCAATTGAGAGTGGACTTAGACAATACAAAATTCCATATAAACTCGTAGGCGGAATGAGGTTTTACGAAAGAGAAGAGATAAAAGATTTAATAAGCTATTTAAGACTTGCAGTAAACGAAGATGATGATTACTCTTTTAAAAGAATTATAAACAAACCAAGAAGAAGTATTGGAAAAACATCCATTGAAAAATTAGAAAAACTAAAAAGTTCTTCTTTTATGAAATTTTTAAAAGAGAATGAAATTGACTTTTTACCTAAAAAAGCAAGAAGTTCTATTAAGGAATTTATTATTTTAATAGAGAGAATAAAAAACGCTCCTCTTGAAGAAATTCCAGAAATTTTAGAAGAAATTAATTTTTCAAAATCTTATAAAGATGATGATAAAAAAAGAAATATTGAAGAATTTTATGGACTCCTTAGAGACAAAAGAGAACTCTCTTTAAAAGAATTTTTAAATGAACTTTCACTTGAAAATGACCAAGACTATATTGCCGATAGTTTAATTAATGTAATGACAATCCATGCAAGCAAAGGGCTTGAATTTGAGCATCTTTTTGTAATTGGGATGGAAGAGGGATTTTTTCCACTCTCAGATGCAAACATAGAAGAAGAAAGGCGCCTTGCGTATGTAGCAATTACAAGAGCAAAAAAAGAACTAACACTCTCTTATGCAAAAAGCCGCTTTATAAGAGGAAAAAGAAGCCACCTTCAAAGAAGTAGATTTTTAAGTGAGGCTGGACTTATAAAAGATAAAATCCATATAAAACAGAGTAGCCTCTTTAAAAGAGGCACATTAGTAAACCATAAACTCTTTGGAAAAGGTAGAGTTATTGGAGTAAATAAAGCTGGTAATAAAACAAAACTAAAAATTGACTTTGGAGGGGGGAATATTAAAGAAATTTTGAGTGATTTTGTGGAGATAGTATAATGAAAAATCTTTTGTTTGTAGCCAATAAACCAATGTTTATAAGCTCAAATAAATTCCTCTCTCAACTCAAAAAAAAATACAAAGAAAAAAAGATGGGATTCTCAGGCACCCTTGACCCGTTTGCGTGTGGAGTTTTGGTAATTGCATCGGGACAATATACTAAACTTTTTAGATTTTTAAAAAAGAGCCCAAAAGTTTACCTAAGCACCCTTTTTCTTGGAGCAAGCTCCCCTACTCTTGATATAGAAAATATAATTTCAATAAAAGAGATAAAGCCTTTTGATAAAAAAGAGATTGAAAAGGTCTTAAAAAGCTTTATTGGCAAACAGACTCAAATCCCTCCAAAATACAGTGCAAAAAAGATAGATGGAAAAAGAGCTTATGAGCTTGCAAGAGAGGATAAAGAGGTTAAATTAAAAGAGATTGAAGTTGAAATTTATGATATAAAGCTAATTAATTACTCTCATCCTTTTGTTACATTTGAAGCAACAGTCAGTGAGGGGACTTTTATAAGGACCCTTGGAGAGGATATAGCCAAAAAATTAAACACCAGAGGAACTCTTACATATCTTGAAAGGGTAAAAGAAGGAGAGTTTGAGTATGAGTGCGAAAAAAAACTAAATCCGATAAACTTTTTAAAAATCCCTCAAAACTACTTCTTAGGAGATAATAAAAAGTTGCGTTTAGGACAAAAACTTGATATAAACGAATTTAAAATAAAAGAGGATGGAGAGTATTTTGTAGTATATGATGATTTTTTTTGCATAATAAAAATAAAAGATAAAAAAGTCAGTTACATACTCAACAAAATCTCCTTAAAGGAAGAGTATGAAAATTAAAGCATATGCAAAAGTGAATCTGTTTTTAAAAATTGTAGGGTATGATGGAATGTATCATCAGATAAAGTCAAGGTTTATGAAAGTTAAAGATTTGTATGATGAGATTGAGATAGTTGAAGCTAAGAAATTTAATATTGTAGGGGATGTAAATTGCGTATTAAGGGATAATTCGGTATTTAAAGCATATGTAGAACTCACAAAAGCTTACCCTGAGATTAAAGAGTGGTTTATCGGAAAAGAGATAAGAATTCACAAAAATATCCCAGAAATGGCAGGTCTTGGAGGAGGCAGCAGCGATGCTGGGGCTTTTTTGAGGCTTGTGAATAAAAAAAGCGGACTAAACTTATCCACTGATAAACTTATTGAAATTGGCAAAAAAGTTGGAAGCGATGTTGCGTTTTTTATTACTGATGCTGATGTTGCGGATGTTTACGGGAGGGGAGATATTGTAATCCCAAGGGATGAAGAGGCTTTTGATGTTGATATACTAACTCCACCAATTGAATGCTCAACCCCTAAGGTTTATAACGCTTATCATCAACACTTTTTTAATCCAAAAGATACCGATTTTGATAAAAAAGAGACAAAAGAGCTTTTTAACTACTCCCCTTATGAATTAAACGATTTGCTAAAACCGGCTTTAATGGTATATCCAGACCTTTACAAATACAAAGATTTTGGGTATCTTAGCGGAAGTGGAAGCAGTTTTTTTAAGGAGGCAAAATGATTGAAAAAAGTAACATAAAAATTATTGGTGGAAAATATAGAGGTAAAAAACTCTATATGAACACAAAAGAGACAACAAGAAGCACAAAACAAATCTTAAAAGAATCCGTCTTTAACTCTCTCCAATGGGAAGTGCCAGATTCTACTTGGGTTGAAGTTTTTAGTGGAGTTGGAAGCATTGGGCTTGAAGCAATAAGTAGAGGGGCAAAAAAGGCTTACTTTCTTGAAAAAGATCCAGAAGCGGCAAAAGTATTAAAAAGAAATATTGATTCACTAAAACCAGAAGATAGAGAAAAATGCGAAATTATCTTAGGAGATAGTTTTGATACTATTTGGGATGTAATTGAGAGATTAAAAAGAGAAAAAGATAAAGCCATTTTCTATTTTGACCCACCGTTTGCAATAAGAGAAGGGTATGAAGATATTTATGATAAAGTGCAAAACTTAATTAAAACATTGCCAAAAATCAATGTAGAAAAAATTTTAATTGAGCACCAAAGTGATTATGAATTTCCAGAGCATCTTGGAAAATACAAAAAAATCAAAACAAAAAAATTTGGAAAAAGTGCGGTAACTTACTATGAATAAAAAACTCATCCTCCCCCTTCTCTTACTTATTGGATGCTCAAAAACTCCAAATATCCAAAATAATCTAAAAGAAGTAAACATTGAAAACAAATTAATAAATAATTACCAAATTTCAAAATCTTCCCTTACAAAATTAAACAACAATTACTACTTTTTTGCACCAGCAAATAATGGAATAAATCTATTTAAACTTAATCAAAACTACGACTTAATCCAAAAAAAACATATAAATATGCTCTTAGATCCAAAAAAAATGGTAAGCAATAACCAAAATCTCTATCTCTTAGCATACGACCAAGACAAAAACAGACCAATTATTTTAGTTCTAGATAAAAACTTAAATATCAAAAAAGTAAAGTATATTGGAGACAAATTTGATGAGCCAAGAGATATTGTTTTTGATAAAAACTTAACAACCCTGCTTCTTACTTATAAAAAAGGAGCCGATATCAAAATAGCTTCAACTAAAACTTATACACTCTCACTAAAAGAGAATCAATTCCCAAAATTTATAAAAAGCTACAAAGGCGGATTTTTAATTATCGGTTCAAACCAAAACTCAAAAGGTGAAGACTTACTTATTATGTATGTAAAAGATGGAAAAATCATCTGGGCAAAAACTTATGACTTTGGTATGGAAGATACTCCAAAAAAAGTAGCCCTAAAAAACAACAAACTCATTATTGATGTAACCTCCCAAGATTATATGGGAGCTTTGCAAGAGTATAAAATAGAAGTTAATCCAAATAACGGAGAAATTCTCAAAAAAGAAAAAGGACTAAGCTTAAAACCTTTGCCTTTAAAATTTAGGACCTAAGAGAGTAAAATTCTCTTTTAAACTCTTTAAATCTCCTTTTTAAAATCGCCTCCCTTGCATCTTTTACAAGAGAGAGATAATAGTGGAGATTGTGAATTGAAGCAAGTCTTGCATAAGTTATCTCTTTTGCTCTGTAAAGATGATTAAGGTATGCCCTACTAAAATTCCTACACGTATAACAACTACAACTCTCATCAATTGCTCTTTCATCAAGTTTATATTTTGCATTTTTAATCTTCAAAACCCCAAAAGAAGTAAATAAATGCCCATTCCTTGCATTTCTGGTTGGCATAACGCAATCAAACATATCAACTCCCCTATCAATCGCTTCAATTATATCCTCAGGCGTCCCAACCCCCATTAAATATCTTGGTTTATCCTTTGGCATATAAGGGATTGTTGCTTCAATCGTATCATACATTAGCTGATTTTCCTCCCCAACACTAAGCCCTCCTATTGCAAACCCATCAAAAGTATGCCCCTTATACTCTAAACCAACAAGGCTTTTAGCACTAATTTTCCTCATCTCAAAATCAGTCCCCCCTTGGATAATTGCAAAGAGATTATTTTTTTTGCCTCTTTTAATATGATGGATTAAACTTCTCTTTGCCCACTCCACTGTCCTCTCAATTGATTTTTTAATTCTCTCAGAAGTATTTGGAAGAGGGATTAAATCATCAAGTACCATCATAATATCGCTATTTAGATTATACTCAATATCAATCACCTTCTCAGGAGAAAAGAAGTGAAAAGAACCGTCAATATGGCTTTTAAACAAAATCCCATCATCACTAACTTTTACATTATCTCCCAAACTAAACGCCTGAAACCCTCCACTATCTGTTAAAAAACTTCTCTTATACCCGCTAAAATTATGAAGCCCTCCAAGCTTTTTAATAACCTCATCACCCGGTCTTAGATAAAGATGATAAGTATTTGCCAAAATGATAGGAGCATTTAAAATTTCCATCATATCAATCGCATCAAGGCTTTTAACAACAGCCGCAGTGCCAACTGGCATAAAAATTGGAGTTTTAATCTCGCTATGAAGAGTCTTTATTGTAGTAGCTCTTGCATTTCCATCAACTCCATCAATTTTAAATTCCATATATGCCCTTTTTTGAAATTATAATAAAAACATACTATAATTTTGAAAAAAGGGATTTATTGAGCAAAATATTAATTTTTGCAGGAGCCAAAGAAGCAAAGCTTTTAATAGAAAAAATTGCTAACAACTACCTTAATTTGGGCGAATTTCACATAATTTACGAAGATGATGAAATTAAAGAAGGGTTTGAGAAAGAGAATCTCTTTTTTTATAAAATTAACTTTTATGCCTTTGAAAACTACAAAAATATAATAAAAAAAGATTTTGATAAGATAATTATTTTTATAAAAAATCAAAAAACTGCTGAATTTGTATTAAAACATATAAAACTTTACAAAACTTCAATAGTATTTGTAAAATTTTGGTATGAGTATAAACTTCCTCCAATTAACAATATAGAGATAATTGACGTTGCAGATATTATAACCAATAAAGTAATAGACCTCCTACCAGGAGTGCCTCTTTTTGCAAGAAACATTGGACTAGGACAAGGTGAAATATTAGAAGTAGAAATTCCACCTCACTCACCTTTTATTTATAAAACTCCTTCAATATTTAAAAATTACAATGTAAGAATGGCTACTCTTTATAGAAATGGAGAATTAAAAGAAAATCCAAAAATTATTCTCCCAAACGATAAAATAATTCTTATTGGAAGACCAGAAAGATTAAAAGAGATTTTCCACAGAATTAAAAACTCAATCGGAGCATTCCCTCAACCATACGGACAAAATATTTATCTTTTATTAGATATGAAAAAATTTAATCAAAAAGAGATATCAAAATTCTTAAAAACTGCCCTATTTTTACACAGAAAACTCAAAAACAAACTCCTTATTATAAAAATAATAAACCCAACAACAAAACATAGAATTTACAAACTCTTTAAATTCCCAGACATCTCAATAATCACCGATTATAATGAGACTTCTTATATAAAAGCTCTTAAAAAAGACATAAATAAATTTAACATAGGGCTTACAATAATTCCAAATGAAATCTTTTTATCATACAAAAAAGAGTTTTTTGAGATTAGAAAACCTATATTAAAAGTTGGAAAAGAATCAATTAAAAAATGCCAAGCAATTGGAGCTATTGTAAATAAATACACTCCAAACATCGCTTCAATCTTATACGATTTATCCCACCAGCTTGGAATTGGAATAAAATTTTTTGAAATAGACCCTGAAAATAACTCAAAAGAGATTGTCTCTATCTTAAAAGAGATAAACTTTTTAAAAACTGCAAAAGTAGAATTTATCTCAATAAAAAATCAAAACCCAATAACATACCTAAATTCCCTTAAAAACATCTGCTTAGCAGAAGCTTTTGCTAAAATTCCACCATCTAAACTAAAAATGATACTACACCCCAAAATAGAATTTAGCTATATTTTAATAGATAAAAATCAATTTCTAATACCAATAAAGGATGAAGAATGAAAGTAGAAGTAAAAACAAATTCAAAAACCTATGACATCATAATAGGAAAATTACCAGAAATTAAACTAAATTCAAAAACAGCAATTATCACAAATCCAAAAGTGAGCGGACTTCACATAAATTATCTTCTAAACAAAATTAAAGCCCCAGAAATTCAAATTATTACTCTTCCAGATGGAGAGGAGTATAAAACTTGGCAAAGTGTTGAGTATGCACTTGATAGATTGTTTGATGCAAAATTTGATAGAAATTCCACTTTAATAGCATTTGGAGGAGGAGTTATTGGGGATATGACTGGATTTGGAGCAAGCATTTTCCTTAGAGGAGTAAAATTTATCCAAATCCCAACAACCCTTCTTGCAATGGTAGATAGCTCAGTTGGCGGAAAAACTGGAATTAATAACAGATATGGCAAAAACTTAATAGGAACCTTTTACCAACCAGAATATGTCTTCATTGATACCTACTTCCTATCAACCCTTGATAAAAGAGAATTTAACGCCGGAATGGCTGAAATTATCAAAATGGCGGTAATGTTTGATAAAGAGTTTTTTGAAAAAATCAAAAACAACGAAATCTCTCTTGAAGAGATGATAAAAAGAGCAGTGGAATTAAAAGCAAAAGTAGTTAGTCTTGACGAAAAAGAAAAAGGCATAAGAAGCGTATTAAATTATGGTCACACTTTTGCACACGCAATTGAAAATCTAACAAACTACAAAAAATATCTCCACGGAGAAGCAGTGGCTATTGGAATGGTAATGGCAAATGAACTCTCAAAAGCACTTGGATACCTCTCTTATCAAGAAGCTGATGAGATTAAAAAACTTCTTGAAAAATATAATCTTCCAACAAGTTTTAAAATAGAAAATGTAGATGAATTTTTTAATCAATTCTTTTTAGATAAAAAGACCCTAAATAACTCTTTAAAATTTATCATCCCTGAGAAAATTGGAAAATTTAAAATTATCAAAGATATTGATCCAAATATTATTAAAAAAGTTTTAAGGAAGTTTAGTTGAGGTGGATTTTAATTTTTATCTCAATCTTTCTTTTTGGAGCTGAAAATAATTTAACAAAAGAGATAAATTTATCAATCAAAAACATCAAAAACGAACTTAACAAAAACGAATTTTACATAAATTATCAAAATTATCTAAAATATAAATCATTAGAAGATATGCTCCAAAAATATCAAAGACATCCTAAAAAAAATAAAGATAAAATACTAAGTCTCCAAACAGAGCTTGGTTTACTAAAAAATAATAAAAATATTTTTGAGAGTCTTATTAAAATAAAACCTCTCCCAACCCCTCCTACAATTAATAATCCTTTTGCAATATTTGGGGCATTAAGCTATGAAAAAGAGATAAAATCAATCCTAAATCAAAATATTCAAAACTACAAAAAATTTTATTCAACCTACCAAAAATTAATTGAGCTAAACAATCTTTATAAAAAAGCGGGCATTAAAGACAAACAGCTAAAAAAACTTCTCTTAGACTTTGAAACAATTAATAATGTATATAAAACAAAGATTCAAAATCAAAAATCACAAGCTCAAATCTATATCTCCCAAGTCAATCAAGAGATACAAAGAGAAATAAATAAATTAATCTATCTTGCTATTTCTATCTTTATATCAATTTTAATTTTTTATTTTATAAAACTTGGAGTTAGAAAATATGTAAAGGGAGAGTCTATATATCTTATTAACAAAATTTTAAACTTTATAAACATTACAATTATTATCTTAATAATCCTTTTCTTTTACATCAATAACGCAACTTACTTAATCACAATCCTTGGATTTGCATCAGCTGGTATTGCAATTGCTATGAAAGATTGGTTTATGAATATTTTTGGATGGTTTGTAATAATGACAAGTGGAAACTTTAAGGTAGGAGATAGAATAAAAATAACCCTCCAAAACGGAAATGTCCAAATTGTTGGAGATGTAATTGATATAACCTTAACAAAAATCGTAATGTATGAAGATGTAACCCTAACTACCCTAACTCTAAATAGAAGAGCTGGAAGGATTGTATTTATTCCAAACAATGTAGTATTTAACAATCCAATATTTAACTACACCCACCACGGACTCTCAACCGTTTGGGATGGAATTGATATTACAATTACATTTGATAGCAACTACAAAAAAGCAAAACATATAATAAAAGGAATAGTCCAAAACTTCTCAAAAGGATATACAGACATTACAAAAAGAAGACTTCATAAATTAAAAGCAATCTACCATATAAAAAATGCAAATGTAGAACCAAAAATCTTTACTTTTATAAATGAAAATGGAATAGTAATTAGCTGTTGGTATTTAAACAATTATATGACCTTATCTCTTAGAAGCAAAATTTATAGTGAAATTTTAGAAGCGTTTAGTAAAGAAGATGACATCAAACTCGCTCATACAACTTACACAGTAATAAAAAAGGAAGAAAATGAATCTACTCCTACTAAAACACCTCTATAAGCTAAAAGAAGCAGGAGATGAATACTTTGAAGGATTTGAGAGTAAAGAACAAAAAATCAAAATGCCAAATGAATTAGAAGAACTTAAAAAACAATGCGAAAATTGCACTCTTTGTGATTTAAGCAAAACTCGCACAAATGTAGTCTTTGGAGAGGGAAATCCAAAAGCTAAACTTATGTTTATAGGAGAAGCACCAGGAGAGATGGAAGATAGAACTGGACGCCCATTTGTAGGGAGGGCTGGTAAGTTACTTACAAAAATTATTGAAAATGTATTAGAATTAAAAAGAGATGATGTTTACATTGCAAATATAGTAAAATGTCGCCCACCAAATAATAGAGTCCCAACAATCATAGAAGCTGAAACTTGCAAACCATATCTTTTAAAACAAATTGATATAATTAACCCTAAGATTTTAGTTTGTCTTGGAAAAACGGCTTTTATGTATCTTATGAATATGGATATGCCAATTAGTAAAATAAGAGGACAAATTTTTAAATACAAGGAGAAAAAAGTGATACCAACATACCATCCAAGCTATCTTTTAAGAAACCCAAGCGCTAAAAAAGAAGCTTACAAAGACTTTTTGCTTATAAAGAGTATGATATGAAAATAGTACTCTCTTTACTTTTAGCTATTAGCTTTGGATTTGCTCAAAGCAACTTAACTTCTAAAAATTTAACAGATAAAAATTTAACAGAAATAAATTCAACAAAAGAGATAAATTCTACCCTTGAAGAAAATGTAACAATTGAAGAGTTTAACGATATTTTCAAATCAATCCAACCTACTCTAAATTTTGCCATTATGATTGATAAAAAGAAACTTTACAAATTCGTCCCATCTATCATTAACTCCATAACGACTTACTTTTTATCAAAAGGAGTTGAATTTTCATATGAAGTATTTGACATTAACGATGATTTAACTCTTATAACAAACAAATACCAAACCATCTTTTACATAACAACCGACAAAAAATCCCTCCAAAATCTAACAACCTACTCAGCAAACTTTTACATTCCAACTTTTAATTTAAATGAACTTGATATTTTTTCTCCAAACCTATTTTTTGGAGGAATTGACTTTAAACTACAAGTGAGAACTCTTTCTAAATATTTAGCAGACCCAAAAGCAGTTGCAATTACTGATAAAAATCTCTTCTTATCAAATCAATTACTAAAAATAGAGCAAAATGATTTAAATGTCTCTATTACAAATTACTACTATCCAAATATCCCTTATTGGAAATTAAATAATAAATATGTATTCTTAAACACTTCCACCCCTCACACAACCAAAATCTTAGGAGATATAACTTATCACAACATAAATACAAAATTACAATTCTCAACTCAAATCAATTACTCTCCTTTAATGATAAACTTAACTCAGCCAGATGATGTAAGAAAACTCTTAATTGCAAACTCTATTATTGACATTCCATCAGATTTAAGAGTATATAACGAACTATTAAATTCAGACATTAAATACAATTGGCTTAACTACTCTCTTAACACATTAGCAAACAAAGCTTATAAACTCTCACAAGGAGACGAAGACTCTTTATTGGATGACTTTAATTTATATATGTTTAACAATCAAGTTATTTACAAAGCAAAGCTTTATCAAATAATAAACAGAGGTTTTAAATCCATTCAATAGTTTGATATAATTTCGCCAAAAAGGATAGATATGGCAACATATGTAATCGGTTTTCCAAGAATTGGTGAGCAAAGAGAGCTAAAAAGAGCATTAGAAGCTTATTGGAGTGGAAAAATTAGTCAAGATGAACTTAAAAAAACAGCGAGCGAGCTTAGAAAAAGACACTGGATTTATCAAAAAAACGCTGGAATTGATTTAATTAGCATAAATGATTTTAGTTTTTACGATAATATGCTTGATACTTCAATTATGCTAAATGCAATCCCTCAAAAATACAAAGATATTGAAAATGAGCTTGATAGATATTTTGCAATGGCAAGAGGTGATGCAACTCACAAAGCCCAAGAAATGACTAAATGGTTTAACACAAACTACCACTATATTGTGCCTGAATTAAGCGAAGATATGGATTTTAAACCAAATATTGAAAAAATCAAAGAAGAGTATAAAGAAGCAAAAGAGCTTGGAATTGAACCTAAGGTAAATTTAATCGGACCAATCACTTTTGTTAAACTCTCAAAAGTAAAGGGAGATGAAAAAGCAATTATTGAAAAATTAATCCCTGTTTACAAAGAAATTATTCAAGAGCTTAAAAAATTAAATCCTCAAATTATTATCCAAATGGATGAGCCTTACTTTGTTACAAATCCTACAAAAGAAGATTTAGAGCTACTTGAAAAAGTTTATAATGAACTTGCAAAAGATGCAAACATTTATGTAGCAACTTATTTTGAACACTCAAACGAAGCAAACGAAGTGCTTGCTAAAACTCCAATTAAAGGAATGTTTTTAGATTTTGTCCACGGAAGCGAAAACTCAATTAAAGCGTTAGTTGATGCTGGCAAAGAAGTTGGAATTGGAATTGTTAATGGTAGAAATGTATGGGTAAATGATATTGAAAAATCAGCGGCTTTTGTTAAAGGATTAACAGAAGCGGTTGATAGTGATAAAGTGCATATTGGAAGCAGTTGCAGTCTTCTTCATGTACCATATACTCTAAAATATGAAACAAAAATGGATGAAGACATTAAATCTTGGATAAGTTACGCACTTGAAAAACTTGATGAGATTAGAGTAATTAACAAACTAGTAAAAGATGAAGAGCTTAGTGAATATGACAAAGAGGTATTAGAAGGTAACAAACTTGCAATTGCGACAAGAAAAACCTCTAAAAAAATCCACGACCCAATTGTGCAAGATAGAGTCTCTAACCTAACTGAAAAAGATAAAAAAAGAAGCGTTCCTTTTGAAGAGAGAATCAAACTCCAACACGAAAACCTAAAATACCCAATCCTTCCAACAACAACAATTGGTTCTTTCCCACAAACTCCTGAGCTTAGAAAATTAAGAAGAGATTATAAAAATGGCGTTATTTCAGAAGAAAAGTATAAATCAAAAATCAAAGAGATGATTAAAGAGTGTGTTGAGTTTCAAGAGTCAATAGACCTTGATGTATTAGTTCACGGAGAGTTTGAGAGAAACGATATGGTTGAATATTTTGGCGAGCAGTTAAATGGAGTTGCATTTTCTCAAAATGGATGGGTACAAAGTTATGGTAGCAGATGCGTTAAACCACCTTTAATTTACGGAGATGTATCTAGACCAAAAGATATGACGGTTGAGTGGATTACATACGCTCAAAGCCTAACTGATAAACCGATGAAAGGAATGCTAACTGGTCCAGTAACTATGCTTAACTGGTCATTTGTTAGAGATGACCAAAGCAAAAAAACAACAGCTTACCAAATGGCACTTGCAATAAGAGATGAAGTTGAAGCGTTAGAGGCTGCTGGGATTAAAGTAATTCAAGTTGATGAAGCGGCACTTAGAGAAGGTTATCCTTTAAGAAATGAAAAAAGAGCCGATTATGAAGACTGGGCAATTACATCGTTTAGAATTACAACAAGCGTTGTAAAACCTGAAACTCAAATCCACACTCATATGTGTTATTCTGAATTTAGTGACATTATGGACGCTATTGAAGCTATGGATGCTGATGTAATTTCAATTGAAAACGCAAGAAGTGATAATAGTCTACTTAAAATCTTTAAAGAAAGAGGCTATAAAGGTGAAATAGGACCTGGGGTTTATGATATTCATAGCCCAAGAGTTCCAAGCAAAGAGGAAATAGTTGAGCAAATCAACGCAATATTAGAAGTATTACCAGCTAAAAAAGTTTGGGTAAATCCAGACTGCGGACTTAAAACAAGAAAATGGGAAGAAGTTAAACCAAGCCTTAAAAATATGGTAGATGCCGCAAAAGAGGTTAGGGAAAAATTAAAATAATTTTCCAACCTCTCTTTTCTTGACAGTTTCAAAAATTTCCAATTTAATATTAAACTTAAATTCGATTTTAAAAATTTGATGCATTCAACCAATACATTTGAAGTATTGAAAATCTCTCTTTATTTCCCAGTAAAGTGTCTGGTAAAATTCACTAACCAAGCTCAACTTTATACTATTCTTTTAAATTTGATATACTTATAAAAAATTCCAAGGAGAATTTATGAGAGAATATCTTTTTAGCAGTGAGAGTGTAACAGAAGGTCATCCTGATAAAATGGCTGACCAAATAAGCGACGCAATTTTAGATTATATAATTGAAAGGGACAAAAACGCAAAAGTAGCATGTGAAACTCTTCTTAGTAACGGATATTGCATAATTGCAGGTGAACTTAAAACTACAACTTACGCACCAATGCAAGAAATTGCAAGAGAAGTTATAAGAGAGATTGGATATACTGATGCAAGATACGGATTTGATTACAGGACTGCTGGGGTATTAAACGGAGTTGGAGAGCAAAGCCCAGATATCCGCCAGGGAGTAGAAAGAGGCGAAGAGATTGGTGCAGGTGATCAGGGAATGATGTTTGGGTATGCGTGCAGCGAAACACCTGAGCTTATGCCACTTCCTATAATGCTTGCACACAAACTTACAAAACGGCTTGCAATTGCAAGAAAAGAGGCTATTATTCCATGGCTTAGACCAGATGGAAAAGCACAAGTGAGCGTAAAATATGTTGATGGAAAACCAGTTAGTGTAGAAAAAGTCGTAGTATCAACCCAACACGAACCTGATATTAACTACTCAGAAATCAAAGAAGCGGTAATTGAAGAAGTTATTAAAAAGGTAATTCCTGCTACAATGCTTAGTAAAAATGTTGAATACTTTATAAACCCTACTGGAAAATTTGTAATAGGAGGTCCACAAGGGGATGCCGGACTTACCGGAAGAAAAATTATCGTAGATACCTATGGAGGTGCAGCACCTCACGGAGGCGGTGCGTTTAGCGGAAAAGACCCTACAAAAGTTGATAGAAGCGGAGCATATGCGGCAAGATGGGTGGCTAAAAACTTAGTAGCCGCAGGAGTTGCCGATAAGCTTACTTTACAAATTGCTTATGCAATTGGAGTTACTAAGCCTGTTAGTATTTATGTGGATACTCACGGAACTGCAAAAGTAGATGAAACAAAAATTGAAGAAGCTGTAAAAAAACTATTTGACTTAACTCCAAAAGGAATAATTGAAACATTAGACCTTTTAAAACCAATTTACAAAAAAACCGCAGCCTACGGACATTTTGGAAGAGAAGAGTTTAGTTGGGAGAGATTAAATAAAGTTGATGAAATTAAAGATTATTTAAATTTAAAATAAGGAACAAAAATGGACATTTTTAAAGTAGTGCAGACAATTGAGAGTATTCAACACCCAGCAATAGCAACAAGCCTCACAAACCTTGGGATTTTGCAGGATGTAGATATTGAAGAAAATAAAGTAAAAGCCACATTCGTTTGGCCATTTGCAAACATTCCAATAAAAGAACAGATTATCTCATCAGTAAGAGAGCCTCTAAAAAGGCTTGGATTAGAGCTTGAATATAATGAAAGGGTAATGAATGATGAAGAAAGAGAAAAATTCTTAGCGCTTGAAAAGAAATATTGGAGAGGCGGACAGGCAGCTTGTGGAATGTAACAAAACGAAACTTTTAGCACTATTCTATTTTGCTTTAAGGGAATTTTAAGAATTTAATGATATATTTTTAAGACAACTAAATTTTAAAAAAGGAGCAAAAATGGCTGTAAAAATTACAGATATTTGTATTAATTGCGGTGCATGTCTTGATGAGTGTCCAGTAGAAGCAATTGTTGATGATAGCGAAAACCCAACAGGAGAAGAAATTTATTATGTATATCCAGATAAATGCGTTGAGTGCGTAGGTTATTATGATTGTCCAGCATGTGCGGAAGCTTGCCCAACTGAGGGATGTATCGTTTGGGATGAGTGCAAAGAAGGACAAACTTGTGCAGATTACAGAGGTGAGCCTGGTGAGCCTGTAATGGACGCTTGCTAATTTCTTCTCTTCTTTTTTTCTTCTATTTTTTGTATAATTTCTCCCTAAAAATAAAGGAGAGACAATGGAAAGAACTCTATCAATCATTAAACCTGATGCAGTTGCTAAAAATGTTATTGGCAAAATCATAGATAGATTTGAAAGTAATGGACTTAGAATCGCAGCAATGAAAAAAATCAAACTTACAAAAGAAGATGCTGCTAAATTTTATGAAGTCCACAAAGAAAGACCATTTTTTAATGATTTGTGCGAATATATGAGTAGCGGTCCTGTTGTTGTAATGGTGCTTGAAGGTGAAAATGCAGTTGCTAAAAATAGAGAATTAATGGGAGCAACAAACCCAAAAGAAGCAAAACCTGGGACAATTAGAGCTGACTTTGCTGAGAGTATTGAAGCAAATGCAGTGCATGGAAGCGATAGCCTTGAAAATGCTAAAAAAGAGATTGCATTTTTCTTTGCCAAAAGGGAGATTTTATAATTGAAAATCAAAAAAGAAGTAGAAGGACTTACCTTAGAAGGTGAGAGTATAAAAAACAAAAACGAAACAATTATTACTGGTAAATTAAAAGGCAAAGTGCAAGTTGAATGCATAAAATGTTTAGAGCCTTTTTTAAAAGAAGTTGATGAAGAGGTAAAGTTTAAAGTAGTAAAACCTCCATATAATGGCTTTGATGAAGAGTATGACATTATAGAACAAGAAAATTTTAACCTAGAAGAGATAATAAAAAGTGAAATAGCGTCAATTAAAAGCGATTATAATGTCTGCCCAAAATGCCAAAATGTAGAATTTAATAAAGAATTTTAAGGAGACACAATGGCAGTTCCAAAGAGAAGAAACTCAAAAACAAGAGCAGCAAAAAGAAGAACTCACTATAAATTAACACTTGCAACAGTTATTAAATGCAAATGCGGTGCTTATAAAAGACCTCACAGAGTATGCCCAAGTTGCGGTGAGTATTAATGAAAATAGCAATTGATGCAATGGGAGGGGACTTTGGTCCTACTCCAATAATAAAAGGGGTAATTAAAGCATTAGACAAAAAAGATTTTACCGCATATTTAATTGGAAAAGAAGATGAAATAAGACCTCTTATTCCTCAAAAATACCTCTCTAAAATTAGATTTATAAATAGTGATGATGTAATAAAAATGGAAGAAAACGCAACCCAAGCCCTAAAAAGAAAAGAGTCCACTATTTATAAGTCTATTGAGCTTTTAAAAGCAGGGGAAGTTGATGGAGTAGTTAGTGCAGGACATAGTGGTGCTACAATGAGCCTTGCAACTTTAAAACTTGGAAGAATAAAAGGAATAAAAAGACCAGCCATTGTAACTTTTATGCCAACAATTAAACGCTCTTATACTTTGGTTTTGGATGTTGGAGCAAATGTGGATTGCGAGGCTATTCATTTATATCAATTTGGGCTTATGGGTGAAGTTTATGCAAAAGTTGTTTTAAACAAAGAAGATGTTTTAATTGGGCTTTTGAGCAATGGAGAAGAAGAAAGTAAAGGAAACTCTATCACAAAAGAAACCTTTAAAATGCTAAAAGAGAAATTTCCAAATTTTAAAGGAAATGTAGAAGGAAATGATGTATTTAAAGGCGTTGTGGATGTAGTTGTAACGGATGGATTTATTGGAAATATTTTTCTTAAAACAAGCGAAGGAGCAGCTGAGACTATTGGAGCTTTAATTAAAGATGAAATTAAAAAATCTGGACTCTTGCAAAAAATTGGGGCTATGCTTTTAAAACCGGTATTTAGAGGAGTTAAAAAAATTACAGATTACGCAGAGTATGGAGGTGCGCCTTTACTTGGAGTTAATGGTTGTGTTATAATAGCTCATGGCAAAAGCAACGAAAAAGCTATAAAAAATGCAATTTTTCAAGCAATAAAGTATATAGAAAATGATGTAACGGAGAAAATTAAAGAGTCTTTAAAGGTTCATTAATGTATGCAAAATTTAAAAGTATAGGAGCATATGTCCCTCCTAAGGTTTTAACAAATAAAGATTTAGAAAAAATCGTAGATACAAGCGATGAATGGATTACAAAAAGAACTGGCATAAAAACTCGTCATATTACAGAAGATGAAGTTACAAGCGATTTAGCTTATAAAGCGACACTTGATGCTCTTAAAAATGCAAATATGGATAAAGAAGAGATAGATTTAATCATAGTAGCTACAATTACTCCTGATTATTTCAACATGCCATCAACCGCTTGCGTTGTTGGAGATAAACTTGGAATTGTAAGACCAGCTTTTGATATAAGTGCGGCGTGTACGGGGTTTATTTACGCTCTTGCAAATGCGAAAGCCTTTATTGAAAGTGGAATGTATAAAAATGTCTTAATTATTGGGGCTGAGACCCTTAGTAAGATAGTAAACTGGAAAGATAGGACAACTTGTGTGTTGTTTGGAGATGGAGCGGGAGCAGCAATTATTAGTGCAACTGATAATAAAGAGGAAGCAATTTTAGATATTGATATTAATGCAAATGGAAAGTATCAAGACTATCTTATAACTCCTGGAAGAGGAGTAAAATATGGATGCGATACAGATAAAATCTACCTTGAAATGAAAGGAAATGAAACTTTTAAAGTAGCAGTTAGGACCCTCTCTCAAAGTGTAAGAGATATTCTAAAAAGAAACAACTTAACAAGTGATGAAATTGATTGGTTTATCCCTCATCAAGCAAATTATAGAATAATTGATGCAGTAGCAAGAGCAATTGATATGCCAAAAGAAAAATGTGTCCTAACGGTGCAAAAATACGGAAATACTTCATCAGCTTCAATTCCAATGGCAATTAATGAAATGTACAAAAACGGCAAATTAAAAAGAGGTGATATGATGCTACTTGATGCATTTGGAGGGGGATTTACTTGGGGGAGTGCGTTAGTCCCTTTCTCTAATTAACTCCTCTTCTAACTTTTCAAGAGCAATTAATACATTTGGAGAGTCCGTGGGGATGTGAGTGTAGGCAAGCTTTATTTGAATAACTACTCCATCATACTCTGTATTATCCAAAACATCCTTTAATCTCTTAGAAATAATCCCAAGTACTGAAAATTCAGCAAATACCACTATTTTAAAAATATTTCCACTTCTAAATACAAAATCAATCTCTCTTACATTACTTTTAATTTTATTTGCTACATACTTTAAAATCTCATTCTTTTTGCTCTCTCCATAAATTGCTTCGATAATATTTAAATTTTTTACCTCAATATAAATAATTCCTACCTCATCACCAATTTCTTTATACTCTTGGAGTAAAAAATTAAAATACTTTTCATTAAAAACTTGGGTTAAAGGGTCTTGAATTACAATAAGCCCAATTCTAAGGGGAAGTTTATCAAACTCAATCTCACCAATTAACTTTCCATCTTCAAGTACTGGAACATACTTTAAAAAATTTTCTCTCATAAAATTATAAACATCAATTAAAGAGTTAGTAACTTCAACATACAAAGGTGGAAGTTTATCTTTTAAATACTCTTTTAAACTAATATCCTTATTATTGTGACAAATATCCAAAATTTCATTAACTTCTAAAACATAAATAAGCTCTTCATTTTCATTTACAATATAAAGTCTTGCACAATTTACTTTTTTAAAAAGCTTAATAATTTCGCTCAAAGACCTATTTTCCCACTCTTTTAGATAAATCTTCTTAATAGGATTTATAACCGATTTAAGCAGCATATCAGAGCCTTTTTGCATAATTTTAACATAATTTATGATATAATTACCTCTCAAATCCAAAAAGGAGCCAAAATGCCTAAAATGAAGACAAACAGAGGGGCGGCTAAGAGATTTAGAGTTAAAAAAAGTGGAAAAATTAAAAGAGGAAGCGCTTATAGAAGTCACATCCTTACAAAAAAATCTCAAAAAAGAAAAAGACATTTAAGAAGCCCTAAATACGTGGATAAAACAAACATTAAAGAAGTAAAACTACTTCTTTGTATCTAAGTGAAGAAGCGGCAAAGTAAGGCAAAAGCCTTCGCCTAAGAGGCTAAGTTGCAAAAGATGCACGCCAAAAAAGGAGAGTAAATGAGAGTTAAAACTGGTGTAGTTAGAAGAAGAAGACATAAAAAAATTTTAAAAATGGCAAAAGGCTTTTATTCAGGTAGAAGAAAGCATTTTAGAAAAGCAAAAGAGCAAGTTGAAAGAAGTTTAGTTTACGCATTTAGAGACAGAAAACAGAAAAAAAGAGATTTCAGAAAACTTTGGATTATGAGAATTAACGCAGCTTGCAGACTAAACGATATTAGCTATTCAAGATTTATTAACGGGCTTAAAAAAGCTGAAATTGAACTTGATAGAAAAATTTTAGCAGATTTGGCAATGAACGAGCCAGAAACATTCGCAAAAATCGTTCAAAAAGCAAAAGAAGCCCTCTAAGGGCTTTATTTAAACAAAGTTTCATTACATTCAGCCTCAGAAAAATTAATTCCATCTTTGCATAAAATTTTCCCAAGAGTGGCATTATACTCTACATTTAACACTTTTCTATTAGAAAAATAGTATTGATAATAATTTGTCTCATTCTCATCCTTTTTAAAAAGCAAAACTCTATATCTCTTAATAACATCTAAGGGCAAATTCATTGTTTGATACTCAATTCTTTATTAATCTCTTTTAAATACTTAGCTTTTACCTCCTTTTCATAAGATAAATCTAAAAGTTCTTTTAAAAAAAGAAAACTAAAAAGCCAAGAGAGGATAATTATTGTGTATAAAATAGCAAGCTTAAACCTTCTTTTCTTGCACTCCTTTTCAAGTTCAAAAAATCTCATTTTAATACTCCTATTGCAAGTAAACTCATATCTAAAATACAATCATCAAAAGTCCTATAAGATAGATTATGCGAGATAGAGTAATCTAACAAATTAAGCCCTATATAAATTATCTTCTTTGCCATTCTAAAATTACCCTTGCTATATTTGTAAATCTTTTTTAAAATTTTTGGGCTAATTAAATATTGTTTTTGATACTGAATAAATTTATTCATAACATACTTTTGAAACTCACTAAATGTAAGCCCTCTTATATAAACTTTATCAATATAACGGGAGCTAAAATGTGGAAGACTTGCAACTTTGTTACCAATTTGAGTGTGCATTCCCAAAACTAATTTATGTCCTTTATCGCTAAGTATTCTTAAATATTCAAGAGTTTTAAGACTAAGAAGTTGAGCTTCATCAACTAAAATCGTCTTATTTTTATCCAAACTCTTTAAATCTATCTTTGAAAAAGGGCTCTCTATTAAAAGATATTTATCTGGATTTTCATACTTTAAATAAGATAAAAGATAACTCTTCCCACTTCCAGGCTCACCCAACAAAAATATAATCCTACCAGGAGAGGATAATATCTCATTTTTAGCATCCACAAAGCCTAAATATTCAAAAAAATCATTAAACTTTATAGTATCCTCAAACGACTCTATAAGCTCTTTTAACATCAATTACCTTTTATCCAAAAATTTTTTCAAAGATGTCTTTTTATCTTAATATAAGGCGTAATTACAAAAACAAGCTCTCTTTTTAAGCTAACTTCTTTTAAAATCAGCACTCCATTTACTTTTAAAGTTTTATCATCTGCTATTAACCCCCGATTACCAATCGTTTTATTATTTTTTAATCTTATAGTTGTTATTAAAGTATTCCCCTTAATATCCAGAGACGTATCTCTTTGAGAATTTATTTGAGTTTGGTTTTTTAAATGTACTTTGGATTTATACTCAAAATAACTTCGTTATTATCACTTATTTAAGGAGTAATATCAAGTAAAACCACAACAAATTTTGAGCCAATTGTATATTCAGTAGATGAATTACCATTATTATCAGTTACAACTTTTAAAGCATATTTATAATAAATAGTCTCTCCAATACTTATAATTGATTTTTGATTATTTAAAGTTACTATCTTTGGATTTGAAATTGAATTGACATTTCCATTTTGAGCTAAAAAATTCAAAAATGCCGATGCATTAAAAGTAGCAGAATTAAAAATAGCCTCACTCCCCCCAATATATCTGCCTCTAAGAGGAACTAAACTATCTGATAAAAATAAAGAGAATTTTGACCAATCAATCCCCCTTTGATAAGACTTAGAAAGCTCTACACTATAAATCCTAACATCAATTAAAACTTCTCTTTTTAATCTTTTTAACAAATTATCAATATACTCCTTCACAGCAAGCAATTGATTTTTATTACCAGTTACGCTAACAAGCGATGAACTTTTATCAATAACTAGTTTTTTATATTTATCTCCTTCATTTTTTAAAATCTGAATTAAATTCTCTTTTAACTCACTCCAAAAATCCCTCTTATAAGCTGACTTAATACTATTATCAAAAGAGTCCATATTCACATAGCCGCTAAATACATTTGGAATAAAATCAATTTTAAAAATTGCACTTTTATAAAAACTAACAAAAACTTTATTACCTTCTCTTTTATAAAAAAGAGGTGTCGTATTAAAAATAGTATCCAATAGTTGATTTAAGGTAGCATTTTTTAGATTAATTAAATCTACTTTGTAAGAAGAGATAACCTTTTTTGACTCTTTATCCACTGGAATTAAAGTCAAGTTACACTTTGAAAAAAGTCTTGCCAAAACTACTTTCTACTCTACCTTCAATCTAACTACGTGAATCTCTCCTAACTGCTACGCATTATAGGTGGAGTTTCCCTTATGGAAAAGTTTGTAAAGGTATGTATGCACCCTTTACAGGCTGGAACCCACATCAACCCTAAATTTCCTTTGGAAATTTGCCAATGCCCTCTACCTGTTATCTCTATAAGAGAATCACATGCTACGCTTTTTCTTAATATATTCAATGCCTCGTTTACATCTGCATTAATTAATTTCCCTATACTTAATTGAAGTATTCCTCTTTTAACTCTTTTTCCAAGATTTTTTTTGTGTTTTTGGATAGCTTCTAATGCAAGAAGATCGCATTTTGAAGTATAGCTTTCCTCCGTTTCGATTATCTCTATTTTATGTTGAATGGCTTTATATTTGATGTATTGAAGCAGTTTTGAATGAGGGATTGAGAGGGATTTTTCGTTATTTTTTCTTCCGATATTACATCTGTTTTTCCAAAGTTTATTGTATCCAATTACAATAGTTTTAATCCTTTTTTCTATTGCAATATTGATTATTTTTGTAGCAGTTTTGTGTAGATAGTCTTTGATATAGTTTTCTCTTCTTTGATACCAGATATTTAATCTTTTAAAGTTTACTTTTTGCCACTCTTTTGGGTTTTTGCCTTTTGTTACGCTTGATAGTAAAACAGATATTCTTTTATTGAAACATCTGTTCTTGGATTTCAAGGACTTACCATCAAGCAGTATAGGACTATCGTATCTTGTTACAATGGTCGCAAGATTGTCTATTCCAAAGTCTATTGCCATTATATCGTCTGTTGTATAGTGATTGAAACTTTTATCTTTGTCACTATATACAAACGTATATTTTGTAATGCGGTTTGTATGGCAATATATGGATTTCTTTGATTTCTTTGTTTTGGAAATATTTTGGTATCTTAAAGTAGAGATAATTAATTTTGAATTTTTCTTTGATATACTTTGACAATGCAAGTCTGATATATCCGTTATCCATTGTTTTTAAATGGATTTTTGTATAGATTACTTTGTAACGTCCATCTTTATCCAAATATCTTGGAATATGGGTTTTTTGTCCTTTATTTTTAGCTTTTAAAAGTTTATAGACTTCAATGTAGGATAAATACTCTTTTGTTGAAAAGAAGTATTGTCTAATGGTATATAGTGCTTTATTGTATAAGTCTTTTGAGTTATGTGTAAGCTCTTTTAATATTACAAGTTTTGCTTTGTTTTTAGTTTTAACTCTATTGTTTGTCGTTAAAAGCACTATATACCACCTTTTGTTTGTTATTTATAACAAACAAAATTGTATCTGAATTGCAAAATTTATCAAGTTTTTTATGTGAACCTCTCCCCCTAAATGCTACGCATTATAAGTGGAGCTTCCCTTACGGAAAGATTTGTGGGTATTACCTCCACAAAACACAACCCCTCTCCTTCCTATCCATTTGGAAGAAGATACGCTTTGTGCCGATATCTTTATGATGGTTGAGTTTTAACGATATTCAGTTTTAGAAAATTTTAACATATTTTACTTGCTCACGCAAGTCAAAAATTCATCTCCCTATAATTTATCAATTTAGAGGAAGTATTATTTTTGAATTTTGATAAAAACGCTCTTTTCATTTTTGAGTAGCAATCAAAACATCCTCAATAACCTCATCCAAATCCCCATCCAAAATCTCATTAACCTTTGAATAAGCTTTATTGCTTCTATTATCCTTTACCTGCTGATAAGGAAACAATACATAACTTCTAATCTGATGCCCCCATCCCATTTCATCTTTTGGTTTACCTTCTTCTTCTGCTCTTCTTTTTTCAAGTTCAAGTTCATAAAGTTTTGACTTTAACATCTTAAAAGCCATCTCTTTATTTTTATGTTGAGACCTATCTTGCTGACACGAAACAACAATTCCAGTTGGAATATGAGTAATTCTAACTGCACTCTCTGTTTTATTGACATGTTGTCCACCAGCCCCACTTGCACGAAATACATCAATTCTAATATCTTTATCCTCAATTTCAATTTCTATATCATCATCAATCTCCGGAGATACTTGCACTGAGGCAAAAGATGTATGACGCCTACCAGCACTATCAAAAGGAGATACTCTAACTAACCTATGAATCCCATTTTCTACCTTTAAATATCCATAAGCATTTTCACCTTTTATAAGTAAAGTAGCATCTTTTATTCCAGCCTCATCTCCTGCTTGATAATCAAGCACTTCTACTTTCCACCCTTTTCTCTCTGCAAATCTTAAATACATTCTATAAAGCATACTCGCCCAGTCATGTGACTCAGTCCCACCAGCTCCTGGATGAATTGTAATAATTGCGTTTTTATCATCATTCTCATCGCTCAGCATTACTTCAATTTCAAGGTCTCTAATTATTTTTTTTAGTTCATTCACATCGTTAAACACTTCATTTAATGTCTCTTCATCCTCTTCTAAACTCGCAAGCTCATACATATCTTTGTTATCTTCAAGAGATTGAAGAGCTTTTTTATACTTTTCAAGCCTTCTTATAATTGCTTGCTTCTCTTTTTGAATTTTTGCACTTTTTTTAGGGTCATTCCAGAAGTTTGGGTCATTTTCCATCTCTTCAATCTCTTTAAGTTTCTTTTCAAGCTGCTCGGGTTTTAAAATTGATTTTATATTTTTTAGCTTATTTTCAAGCTCTTTTATAAGCTCTGAGTATTCAAAAGCATCCATTTTTTCCCTTTTTTATTATAATTCTATCAAAAAAAAGGCTACCTTATGAAAATCTTAACTTCTCCAAAAGAAGCAATTGAATTTAGAAAAACACTAAAAGGTTCAGTAGGATTTGTTCCAACTATGGGGGCTTTGCACGAAGGACATTTATCGCTTATTAAAAAAGCAAGAGAAGAAAATGACTTTGTAATTGTCTCAATTTTTGTAAATCCAACCCAATTTTTACCAGGAGAAGATTTTGAAAAATACCCTCGCAAACTTGAAGCTGACTTTGAGATATGCAAGCGCGCAGGAGTTGATGCAGTTTTTACCCCAACGGCTAAAAATATGTATAGCGAAGATGAAATATTAATAAAAGCTCCAAAAGTCAAAGGATATATTTTAGAAGGTTTTTTTAGACCTGGACACTTTGATGGGGTATTGCAAGTCGTAAATAAACTTTTTAATATTATTCGCCCAACACGCGCATACTTTGGAAAAAAAGATGCCCAACAACTCTACCTTATAAAACAGATGACTAAAAATTTCTTTTTTGATATAAAGATAATAGAAGGTGAAACAATAAGAGAAAAAGATGGACTTGCTCTTTCAAGCAGAAATATATACTTATCAAAAGATGAAAGAAAAAGAGCGCTTAGCATAAGCAAAGCACTAAAACTAGCAGCAAAATTATCAACTAAAATAAAAGATACAAAAAAACTAAAAGAAGAAATGGAAAAAATACTTGATGTTGATAAACTAGATTACATTGCTTTTGTTGATAGAGACTTTAACTATATTGATAAAGTAATCCCAAACAACACAATTATCCTAATTGCTGGATATGTAGGAAATACCAGATTAATAGATAACATATGGATATAAACCAGTTTAAATTTGGCTATTTTAGCTCACCTCATTATATCCTCTTTTGTAACAAAATAACATCCACTCTCTCTTTATACTACTATACAAAAAATTCTCTAACTCATATTATTACTTTTAATAACATTATCCTTGGAAAACTTGGAGATAAAAAAAAAGAGGGAGACTTAATAACTCCAATTGGAACTTACATATTAACTCGCAAAATAACCCCTCCTCCATTTTATGGACCTCTTGCTTTTATTTTAAATTATCCAAATATCTATGATTATTACCTAAAAAAAAGCGGGCACGGAATTTGGATTCACGGCAAACCGCTAAATAATGAAAAACGCCCAAAAAATAGCAAAGGATGTATTGTCTTAGATAACAAAGATTTACTAAAACTAAGCTCTCTTATAGATTACAAAAAAACAATACTTCATATAAGCGAAGTGCCACTTTATGCTAATAAAAAGGATATTAAATACTTATTTAAGTTTGTAACAAAACACTACTCAACCCCTCTTCAAATTCTTCCTTACCAAAACTACCAAGTAAAAACAATTTATGAAGTAAAACTCAAACATCACACTCTCTTTTTTGAAAAAGATTATCAAAAAGATAAATTTAAACTAATCTTATCTAAATAATTTTACTCCCCTTTTAGTCTCATTAAAATCACTCAAATTAACCTCAACCCCCTTAAACTCCCCACTTCCAACCTCTTTTAAATTTTGATTTTTATAAATTATTGTAAAAATATTTTCAAGCCCATCCTTATTCCTATCATAATTTGGATCATCAAGTTTTATCCAAGCCATATAAGTTAGAGTATTAACACTTAAAGAAGAGCTATTATTTATTTCTACATAATTTTTATTATCCGCTATAAAATATCCACTCCTACAAACAACCCCCATACTATCAGTATTCGCACCATTATACGCAACTCCATCATTTCTATTTAAAGAAGAATCAATTACTCCATTACTCCAATTACACTCATCCATCATCCAATTTGCAGCTATATCACTGCTTGCAAAAAATCCATAAGCAAAAACTCCTACAAAAAAAAGTAAAATCCTAAGCAATAAAAAATCCTATTAACGCAACTATTAATCCCCACAAAATTGGCATAGTAATTTTTAATACCCCATTAAATTTTTTATAAAAATAAAACACCAAAAAAAGACTCATTATATTAAAAAGTCCAAAAAAAACATACTTCCCAAAATAATTAAGAGTTTTATACAAAAGCAAATCAATCCTATAAAGCCCAATTATCACAAGCAAAACCCCAAGCAAAAACAGAGCCCTCTCCATCAAATTCCTTTTTTAAAAAATTATATCATTTTTGATAAAATTACTTAAAAAAGGATGAACTTGAAAAAATTATATCTTGCATCTCTTGGATGTGCAAAAAACTTAGTAGATAGCGAAGTAATGCTTGCAAAATTAAAAGAGTATCAAATCACTCAAAATCCACACGAAGCTGATTTAATTATCGTAAATACTTGTGGATTTATTGATGCGGCAAAAGAGGAATCAATTGATACCATTTTATCCCTTGCAAACGAAAAAAAAGAAAACACTCAACTAGTAGTTACTGGATGTCTATCAGCAAGATATAAAGAAGCTCTTATAAAAGAAATTCCAGAAGTTGATAAATGGTGCGGAGTTGGAGAATATGGAGAAATTGATAAAGTAATAAAATCATCTAAAAAGACTTTTTTTACAAACAAAGTCTTTTTAATTCATAATGAAGAGAGAATTATTACAGGAAGTAACTATCACGCTTATATTAAACTTAGCGAAGGATGCAATCAAAAGTGTGCCTTTTGTGCTATTCCATCTTTTAAAGGAAAACTTCAATCTCGCCCTATAAAAGAAGTTATTGAAGAAATTAAAAGATTAAAAGCAAAAGGATTTAAAGACTTTTCTTTAATAAGTCAAGATAGCTCTTCATACCTAAGAGATAAAGGAATAAGAGATGGACTTGAAAGATTAATTGATGAGATTGATAAAATTGATGGAATTAGTGCAAAAATTTTATATCTTTATCCAGCAACCACCACAAAAAGACTCATTAGAAAAATTTTTTCTTCAAAAAATATAGTAAATTACTTTGATATGCCAATTCAACACATCTCTCAAAGAATGTTAAAAATTATGAAACGCCCAAGCTCTCAAAAAAGAATAAAAGAATTACTAAATGAAATGAGAAAAGAGTTTAGTTTTGTTAGAACTTCTGTAATTGTAGGACATCCAGGAGAGAGAGATGAAGACTTTGAAGAGTTAAAGGAATTTTTAAAAGAGTATCAATTTGATAGAGTAAACGTTTTTGCCTATTCAGACGAAGAAGGAACCGCCGCTTATAAAAGAAAAGATAAAATCCCACCAGAAATTATTGAAAAAAGATTAAAAGAGATTGAAAAAATCGTAAAACAAACAACCATAAACTCCTTAAAAAAATATATCAATAAAGAGTGTGAAGGATTTTTAGAAGGAATGGTAGATGGACTTTTTTATGCAGTTAGACCAAAACTTTGGGCATATGAAATTGATGGAGATGTATTGATTAATGAGAGTGAAATTGAAGATTTAAAAGTTGGAGAATTATATAAAATCAAAATATCACAACTTGCAGGAGATGAATTAATTGGAAAAATTATTAAATAAAAAAAACTTACTTGCTTTTTCAGCCGGAGTAGATTCTACTGCCCTTTTTTTCTTTCTTTTAGAAAAAAATATTCCATTTGACATTGCGATTGTAAATTACCACACAAGAGAAACAAGCAACGAAGAAGTAGAATATGCAAAACATCTTGCAAAACAATATAATAAAAAAATCTTTATAAAAGATTGCTTTTTAGAAAAATTTAGCGAAAAAAGAGCAAGAGATTGTAGATATAAATTTTTTGAAGAGATTATAAAAAAATACAATTATCAAAACTTAATAACCGCTCATCAATTAAACGATAGATTTGAGTGGTTCTTAATGCAATTTAGCAAAGGAGCGGGATTAAAAGAGCTTATTGGAATGCAAAAAGTAGAAAAAAGAGAGTTTTATAATATAATAAGACCATTTTACTTAACTTCAAGAGATGAAATTTTAGAATATTTGCAAAAAAATAATATAAAATACTTTATTGATAACTCAAACTTTGATTTAAAATATAAAAGAAACTTTATCCGCCACACTTTCTCAAACAAATTTATAAAAGAGTTTAAAGAAGGAGTAAAAAGAAGCTTTGAATATTTAGAAGAAGATTTAGAGCTTTTAATGGATAAAAAATGGAAAAAAATTAATAAACTCTACTTTTTTAAAAAAACAACTCCAAAAAAAGATATTAAAAAAGTTGACTTGATACTAAAAGAACTAAAAATTTTACTTACAAAAGCTCAAAGAGATGAAATATTAAAGACTAACTTCTCTTGCGTAATTCAAGGCAAAATCGCAATAGACTCTTCAAAAGAATACATATTCCTAGCCCCTTATGTTAAAATTACACTATCTAAAAATCAAAAAGAGCTTTTTAGACACTTAAAAATCCCTCCAAAAGTTAGAAGCTATATCGCAAAGGAAAAGTTATGCCATATGTTATCTATGGAGACATTCACGGATGCTTAGAAGAGCTTGAAGAATTAAGAAAACTTATCCCAAAAAATTCAATAGAAATAAGCGTAGGAGATATTTTAGACAAAGGTCCATATCCAGTAGAAGCTTTAAGATATGTTAGAAAAAACAAAATTTTTACGATTATGGGAAATCACGAATACAAACACATAAGAAAATATTGGGGAAGAAATGTAAAACTTGATGAAGACCAGCAAAGAGTATATCCCAGGCTTAAAAAAGAAGACTTTGAATTTATAGAAACAATGCCCTTTTTCTTAAAACTAAACCGCCTAACAATTCTTCACGCTGGAATTACAAATAAAATAAGACTCAATAATCCCCCTTTAAACATTATGACCCTATTACTTTTTATAAGAGATGTTGATTTAAATCACAAATTCCTCCCCTTAAATCATAATAATAAAAGTGCAAGATACTGGGCAGATGTTTATGATGGGCACGAAGGATTTATCGTTTATGGGCATAACCCATTTTTAGAAGTTAAAAAAAATAGATTTTCAGCCGGAATTGATACTGGATGCGTCTATGGAAACAAATTAACCGCAATTATTATACCAAATACCCTAAAACCTTGGGAGTATGAAATTATTCAAGTTAAAGCAAAAAAACAATATGCAACTCCTCATTTTGAGCTTAAAAAACCTTAACCTACTTGCTTTTTTTTATAAAATAAATTATAATTTCAATCCAGCTGGACCCGTAGCTCAGCTGGTTAGAGCAACCGGCTCATAACCGGTTGGTCGCAGGTTCGAGTCCTGCCGGGTCCACCACTGCCTCGGTAGCTCAGTCGGTAGAGCAAGGGACTGAAAATCCCTGTGTCGGCGGTTCGATTCCGTCCCGAGGCACCATCTACAAAATGCCAAAAAGGCAAAATCTATTTTAGCTTAATAAGTGTTCCTTGTGCTAAAAAATCTACTACTTCTTTACCCTCGCTATTTGTAGAAGTAATTGTTTTAATGTCAATATTTTTTACTCCATCAGCATTTAACTCTTTTGCTTGTTCTTGAAGATAAATAATTGCTTGTTTTATAGCATCAGTTGGATAAACTTCATTATAAAGTTTTTCACTCTCTACTCTAACTCCCGAATAAGCAATAGTAACGCACTCATGAGGTTCTTGAATTTCTCCAAAACTTAAAATCATATTTTCTAAATCAGCCATTTTAACTCCTTTTTTTTCTAAAAGTATACCAAAATTTTAGCATTAATTAAGACAATTTTAGTCTTTGGCACTAATTTTTAGATAAAGAGAAAAAGAGATTAATCTCTTCTCTCTTTAATTCTTGCTTTTTTACCAGTTTTTCCTCTTAGATAGTAAAGTTTTGCTCTTCTTACTTTACCTTTTCTAATAACTTCCAAACTCGCAATTGAGTCACTATAAAGTGGGAAAATTCTCTCAACTCCAACGTTGTTTGCTCCAATCTTTCTAACAGTAAAAGTTTTACCAGTTCCTCTACCCTTAATAGCAATTACAACGCCCTCAAAATTTTGAACTCTCTTTTTATCTCCCTCTTTAATCAAAACCCCAACTCTTACCGTATCCCCTGGTCTAAATTCTGGAATATTTTTTGCTTTTTGTGCGATTTGAGCTTCTTCAAAAGCCTCAATGTATCTATTTCTCATTATCTCTCCTTTGTGCCATTGGCTCATTTATGAGCATTCACACTTAATTTTGAGTTGAAATTATACTAAATTTTTTTCCATTTTCAAATCTGGGCGATGAAAAAGAGTCTTATACAAAGCCGCTTTTGTTTTCCACTCTTTTATTTTTTTGTGATTCCCACTCTTTAAAATCAAAGGAACATCCCCCATCTTTGAAAATTGCGGAGCTTCTAACAAATTATTATTAAAACTCTCTTCTTTTAAAGACTCTCTATTCCCAAGGACTCCATCAACATTTCTAAGCACACTATCAGCAATACACAAAGCCCCAAGCTCTCCACCACTTAATACAAAATCCCCAATACTCATAACCTCACTTGCAAAATCTTCAATCAATCTCTCATCAAATCCTTCATATCTCCCACTTACCAAAAAAATAACATCTTCTTTTGCAAGTCTAATTGCATCTTTTTGATTATATTTTTTACCAACAGGTGTTAAAAATATAACTCTTGCAAATGGATATTTTTTTTTATATTCACTAAGCGCTTCTCTTAAAGCTTCATTATCCAAAATCATACCAGCCCCGCCGCCTACAATAGAAGTATCTACTTTTTTATACCTATTTTTAGCAAAATCTCTAAAATTAACAACTTCAATTTCAAAAAGATTTTTAGCAAGTGCTTTTGACAAAACACCATTTTGAAAATAAGAATGAATAATATCAGGAAAAAGAGAGAAAAAAATTATCTTCATTTTAGGGATTCAAGAAGTTCAAAAGCCCCAGTGGCTACAATTTTTTTATTATCAACATCTACATCTTTTACATTTCTCTTAAAATTAATCAAAAGTCTCTTTGGATACCCTTTTTCTTTAAGTTTCTCATCAACTTCAATTACCAAATAATCCTCATCCGCTCTTTCTATCTCTACAACTTTACCTATTCTAACTTCTTTATTATCTATCTTTTCAAAAACATCACACCCTTCAATATCAAACCAAAAATACTCACCCTCTTTTAATTCAATCTCTTCTTTTGTTTTCTCAGGAGTTGTATAAAGAGCTCTATTTGTAAGTTTTTTTGCCTCTTGCGGTGAATTAACGCCTTTGAATTTTACAAGCCCTCTTTTTAAATCAATATCTTCAATTGTTAACTCAACCCTATCGGACTCAAAAGAAGCCCCCTTTTTAAACTGCTCTGGAAAATCGCTTAAAATATGGAGCTTCTGCCATCCTCTAACTCCAAAACTCTTACCAATCTTTGCAATAGGAATTTTTTTATTCTTCATAAGGCTTCACCGTTATTTTATAATCTTTATTATCTTTTGCTTTACATCCGCTAATTACAATCTTAATAGCTTTTACCAAGCTACCACCCTTTCCAATAATCCTACCAACATCACTCTTTTTAGCATAAATTACTATTTCATTAAAGTCATTATGCTCAACCACCTCAGCTTTTATCTTCTCAGGCTCAAAACTAAGAAGCTTTGCATATTCTACCACAAAGTCAACAACCATTAAGCGTTAGCCAATCTCTCTTCATAAATTTTTTTAAGTTTGCTAACTCTATCACTCATTTGAGCACCATTGCTTAACCAATAATTCATTCTATCTAAATCAATTTTAATATCTTTTGGATTTGTTAACGGATTATAATATCCAATACTCTCAATCCACCCACTATCTCTTCTTTTTCTACTATCTGTTACCACAATTCTGTAAAAAGGTCTTTTTTTTCTACCAAATCTTGCAAGTCTAATTTTTACCACATTATCTCCTTATTTTAATTTTTTCCCACCAACCAACCCAATTAAATTTAATTTGGAATTTTAATTAATTATTTTGGAAATTTCAAGTGCTGAGCCATTGCTGTTAACTCTTTTAAATCCGGAATTTTTTTTCCAGCAAACTTTTTAGCCATCTTTGCCGCATTTTGGAATTGCTTATTTATTCTATTAACCTCTTGCACACTAAGCCCAGCTCCTCTTGCAATTCTACGACGCCTACTTGCTGATTCTTTAATTAAATGAGGATTTTCTCTTTCCTTTTTCGTCATTGAGTTAATCATAGCTTTAATTTTTTTTATCTCAGCTGAATTTTCCAAATCAATATCCCCAATTTGCTTTAAAAGCCCCCCCATACCAGGAATCATAGACAAAAGATTTTTCATGCTTCCAAGCTTTTTCATCTGTTCAAGTTGAGCTAAAAAGTCATTATAGTTAAATTGCCCTTTTTTTAACTTTTTAGTAAGTTTTTTAGCCTCTTTCTCATCAATTACTGCGGTTGTTTTCTCAACCAAACTCTCAATATCCCCAGCCCCCATCAAACGGCTTACAATCCTATCTGGAATAAACACTTCTAAATCTGCAATCTTTTCACCCGTTCCTATAAATCTAAGAGGTTTTTTGACTTGATGAGCTATACTAAGCGCTACTCCACCTTTGCTATCTCCATCAAACTTTGTAAGAATAACTCCTGTAATATCAAGTTTTTCATCAAAAGATTTTGCTGTATTTATCGCATCTTTACCCGTTAGAGAATCTGCTACATAAAAAATCTCATTTGGATTTACCTCACTCTTCATTCTAACAAGCTCATCCATAAGCTCTTCATCAATTGCAAGACGCCCAGCCGTATCTATAATAACTACATCATAAAATTTCTCTTTTGCAAACTCTACTCCTTTTTTTGCAACCTCAACGGCATCTTTTGCATTCTCATCATAAAAAATATCAAGATTATTATGCTGTGCAAGCTGCTTTAACTGTTCAACGGCTGCAAGTCTTTGCAAATCGGCTGCTACCATTAATACTTTTTTCTTCTTAAAAGTTTTAAGATAATAGGCAAGTTTTGCAGTCGTAGTTGTCTTACCACTACCTTGAAGCCCACTCATCATTACGATTGTTGGAGGTTTTGGAGCAAAAACAAACCCATAATTCCCAGGTGCTGTTAAAATCTCTTTTAACGCTTCTTCAAGCGCCAAAAAGAAATTTGCTCTTCCAATCCCTCTTTTTCTTGTTTCAACCTCAACTTTGTGTAAAAGCTCTTTTGTTGTTTTAAAATGCACATCCGCTTTCAAAAGATTCTTTTTAAGCTCGTTTAACGCCTTTTTTAAAGATTTCTCATCATCTTTTAATCTTATTTTATTAATTGCACTTTTAAAACTTTCACTAATTTTATTAAACATACTACCCCTTTACTTTTTTTTTGCCTCTTTTCTTTCTTACATAGCTTTGTTGCTCTCTCATAACAAAATCTCTTGGCTCTGGCGATGTAAACTCATAATCAAATAATTTAAACTTATGATGATGAAGCATTACTCTCTTATAAGGTTCTCCTCCATACTTTTCATCTCCAATAATTGGATGCTCAATAGCACTCAAATGAGCTCTTATTTGATGAGTTTTACCAGTATGAATTATAGCCTTTATTTTTGATTTTTTTCTAAATGCCAAAATCGGCTCAATTTCGGTTATAGCATCTTCCCCATCTTTACTTACCTTTGCAAATGCTCCTGATTTTGTCTTAATTACTTTTATTGGAAGCTCAATTCTTTCTGGCTCTGCTACAATTCCACTAACCCAAGCTAAATACTCTTTATAAACATTTCTTTTTTTAAACTCTTCAATAGCCTTTTTTCTAAAATCTTCATTTTTTGTCATCACCAAAATACCGCTTGTCTCTTTATCAAGTCTGTGTAAAAGAGGATATTTAAATTTTTTACTAACCTCCTCACTTGTCATATAAGGAGGCTTATCAACTACCAAAATATTATCATCCTCAAAAATCTTTTTAATTCCATCAACTTTTTCAATCTTAAATTTAGTATTAACGGGCAAAAGCCCTCTTGCTATTTTTATTTTTTTATCGTGAGCGTAAACAACTCCTTTATCAATTAACTCTTTTGCCCTTCTATTTGAAATTCCTTCTTGCTTTGCAAGAAGAACATAAGCCTTTTCTTTTTTCACTCTAACCCTTTTTTATTAAAATTATACCAAAAAACCGCTTTAAGAAATTTTTAAGAATTAACAAAAATTTAACATTATTTTAACATTAAACTAATATAATCAGAATAGAAGTGCTTATAAAAGAGAAAATTTATCCCAAACTTTCTTAAATTTAAGAAAAGTTTAAGAAAAAAAGGGATATAATTGTAAGCACACAAAATTAACAAGGAGTTAACAATGAAATTTGGAAAACTTTTACTCGCAGCAGCTATTGGACTTACTTTTAGTGCATCAGTAGCACTTGCAGATTACAATGTAGGATTTAAATACTACAATAAATATGTAAAAAGAAAAGCTCACTTAAAATCAACTCAACTTATTAAAAAACTTGGAGTTCAAAGTGTAGATGAGTTAAAAGAGCTTTTTAAAGACAATGGAAAACCTCTTGTAGAAAAACTACAAAAAATCGACCCAAAAGCAGCAAAAGGAGTTGAAAAAATCATCAAAAAAGGTAAATTAAAAGACCTTGAAGACTTTTTAGTAGGAATTATGGAAGGAAAAATCCCAGCAGGATGTTCATAATCCTTCCTTCCCTTTCTATACCTTCAAAATACTACAATCTAAGGAGAAAATATGAAAAAATTAATCTTATCTACTCTTGCAATAGGAGCACTATTTGCTCAACAAAATGCAAGTGATTTAGAAGCAAAAGTAAAACAACTTGAAAAAGAAGTTAGCAAACTTAAAAAAATGGTAATTGAAAACCAAAAAAAAGTAAATCCTATTGCAGCGAATAACCATTTATTTTGGAGTTATGACCTTCGCTCATCAGTTGACTTTATTCAGTATAAAATGGCAAACGATGATAAAAAATCAAATAACGTTTTCACTAACAGAGTACTTTTAACAGGTGTGGCCAAACCAAGCGATAATTTAAAAGCTACATTAAGAGTAGTTGCTTATAATGTATTCG
>JAMOSZ010000035.1 GCA_027062625.1 Nautiliaceae bacterium | reverse complement strand
TTGAAAAAGAGAATAAGTCATTTTATTCCTTATGGGATAAAGAAGAGAAATTCATCTCTTCTTAATCCATATCGTTTGGATCAAGTGGTGGGCGATTGTCTTTTGGCGTTACAAGCCAAAAGTGTCTAACTTCGCTTCTAAAATTATCTAAGATAAATTTAGCCTTTTTGCTTCCGGTTGCATTGTAGTATTCAATCAATCTTTTTTTAAGATATAGTTTTGGTTTTTCATTTTCATCAATGTCAATTCTTCTTATTTCAATAAGCTCTGGATTTATTTTATCCACAAAATTGTGAGCCTTATCATATACAAAAGCAACCCCGCCAGTCATACCTGCTCCAAAGTTAATTCCAGTCTCACCAAGAATAATTACTTCTCCACCTGTCATATATTCACACGGATGATCTCCACATCCCTCAATTACGGCAATTGCCCCAGAGTTTCTAACCCCAAATCTCTCACCAACAACTCCCGCTACAAAAAGTTTACCACCGGTTGCTCCATATAAACAAGTATTCCCCCCAGCAGCTCCTTCTTTTTTAGGAGTTATGATAATTTTTCCACCAGCCATACCTTTTCCGACATAATCATTAGCAACCCCTTTTAATTCAAGGGTCATTCCTTTGCTTAAAAATACTCCAAAACTTTGTCCTGCAATTCCTTCAAGCTTATAAACTATACTATCTTCTGGAAGTCCTTTATCTCCATAGTATTTTGCAATTACCCCGCTTGTTAGGGCTCCAAAGCTTCTGTTTAAGTTTGTAATTTTTGCTTTTACAACCGATTTGTGATTTGGATTTTTGATTGTCTCCATTACCTGTTTTAATAGCTCTTTTTCAAATTCGTTTTTATCAAATGGTTCATTTTCTTTTTGTTTAGTATCAATCCCCTCAACATACTCAAAGAGTTTAGAAAAATCAAGTTTATTAGCAAGAGGATGCTCTTTTTTAGTCAAAAGATAATTTTTCCCGATAATCTCATCCAAAGATTTATACCCCATTTTTGCAAGATATTCCCTCACATCCTCAGCTAAAAACGTAAGATACTTAATCACTCCATCAACCGCACCTTTAAATTTTGCCCTATACTCTTCATTTTGAGTTGTAATTCCAACAGGACACTTATTTGTTTGACACTGCCTACAAAAGATACAAGTTACCGCCATCAAAAGTGCAGTCCCAAACGCATAATACTCAGCCCCAAGTAAAGCCGCAATAATTACATCCCTTCCAACTTTAAGCCCGCCATCAGTCTCTAAGCTTACGAACTCTCTTAGATGATTCTCTTTTAATGAATTGTGAGCTTCAATAAGTCCAAGCTCCCAAGGATTTCCGGCGTGACGGATTGAAGTAATGGCAGCCGCACCGGTTCCCCCCTCGCTTCCGCTAATTACAATATGGTCAGCATACGCTTTTGCAACCCCAGCGGCAATTGTCCCAACCCCAGCGGTTGATACAAGTTTTACGCTAACCTTTGCCTTAGGATTAATCTGCTTTAAGTCAAAAATAAGTTGAGCTAAATCCTCAATTGAGTAGATATCGTGATGAGGCGGAGGGCTTATTAGTGTTTTGCCAGGGGTTGTGTGGCGAAGTTTTGCAATATAAGTTGTTACTTTAAATCCAGGAAGCTGCCCACCTTCACCAGGTTTTGCACCTTGGGCTACTTTTATTTGAATCTCTTGGGCATTTACAAGGTATTCTGGTGTTACTCCAAAACGACCACTTGCAACTTGGCGGATTTTACTTTGTTTTATCGTTTTGTTTCTAACAGGGTCTTCCCCACCCTCACCTGAATTACTTCTTGCACCAAGGCGGTTTAGTGCCTCTGCTAAAACTTCGTGAGCTTCTTTACTAAGTGCTCCGATACTCATAGCAGCACCGATAAATCTTTTAATGATATTCTCTTTTGGCTCAACTTCATCAATAGAAATTGATTCTTTATTAGATTTTATTTCAAGAAAATCCCTCACATAAGTTGGGCGGCGGTTTTCCACTAACTTCTTAAACTCCTCATAATCACTCTTATCCCCATCAAGCATCTTTTTAAAAGCTTTTACAACCAAAGGGGTAATTTCGTGATACTCCCCATCTTTTCTAAACTTATAAATCCCGCCAGCTTCAAGCTTATTTTCTTTAAAGGCTTTTTTGTGTTTAATCTCAATTTTTCTCTCAATATCTTCATACATAAGCCCAGGTAAGAGAGTCTTACTTCCAATAAAACACTCATCCCTAACTTCCTCACTAAATCCAATAATATCAAAAAGGGCTGAGTTTCTATAACTTGCAATTGTTGAAATACCCATTTTTGACATAATTTTTAAAATCCCTTTGTTAAGGGCTGAATGGATATTAAATAATGCATCATCCCTGCTTATTCCCATACTCTCACACAAATCGGAAGTCGTTTTAAAAAGAAGATATGGATAAATCGCACTTGCCCCATAAGCAATCATTACAGCCGCATCGTGAGGGGTTGTAACTTCAAGAGTTTCAGCTACTATGCTTGTTAAGTGTCTAACTTTGTTATCAAGCAACTTTTTGTGAAGCCTTCCAATAACCATTGCCATTGGAATAATTTTTTTATCTTTGCTAAGTTCTTTATCCTGCAAAAAGATTATCCTAACCCCCTCATTTTTCACATCATCAACAATCTTATCAGTAAGTTTTTCTAACGCCTCTTTTAAATTCCCGCTATAAGCAGTTGAGTATTCCTTATTTTTGTAATCACTCTCATATCTTGGAGAAGACTCATCTCCAAAGCTTTTTAAAACTTCAAGTTTTGTTTGAGTTAGAATTGGAGTTGTTGTTTTTATTCTCTTAGCGTGCTCTGGTGCTTCGTCTAAGATATTGTGAATTTCACCAAAGCCTGTGTTAAGGCTCATAACAATCTTTTCTCTTAGAGGGTCAATTGGAGGATTTGTAACCTGAGCAAATTTTTGACGGAAAAAGTCGTTAAAACTTCTGTATGGATAATCGCTAAATACAGCAAGCGGAGTATCATCCCCCATACTTCCGGTTGGTTCTTTTGCATCGTTTATCATAGGTTTTATCATTTCATTAATAATTTCACGCGTAATTCCAGCAAACCTTTGTTTGTGCACCAAATCCTCAACTTCAATCTTATCATCAATCGCATAAGGATTTTCAACATATTCTTGAAGATAAATCATATGCTCATTTAGCCATTTTGTATAAGGGTTTGACGATTTTAAATATTCATCAATATCTTTGTTTTTAAGCACAACCCCAAATTTTGTATCAACCCCTATCATCTGACCTGATTGAAGTCTGCCTCTTTCTACTACTTCATCACTATCTGCAATATCCAAAACCCCATACTCACTTGCAATTAAAATATCTCCGCTTTTGGTGATAATATATTTTGCCGGTCTTAGCCCGTTTCTATCAAGAACAACGGCTATATATCTTCCATCACTAACACTAACAGCAGCCGGTCCATCCCATGCTTCAAAGCGGGTTGAAAAATACTCATAAAAAGCTTTTAGCTCACTATCAAGATATGGAGCATTTTGCCAAGGCATAGGAATTAAAGCACGAATTGCCTTAAAAAAGTCCATTCCATTCATAATCAAAAACTCAACCATCCTATCAAGAGAGCTACTATCACTCTCATCAAACCTTACAATTGGCAAAAGTCTTTTTAACTCCTCATCGTTAAAAACTTTGCTTTTAATACTCTCGCTTTTTATTAAAGAGTTAATTCTGTTTGCCTGAATTGAGTTAATCTCCCCATTGTGGGCAATAAATCTAAAAGGCTGGGCAAGTCTCCATTCTGGAAGAGTGTTTGTTGAAAATCTTTGGTGAAACAAAGCAAAATAAACCTCAAAATCTTTATCCTCCAAATCCGGATAAAACTCTTTTATATGGTTTGGCATAAGTAAGCCTTTGTAGGCTACCTTTTTTGAGCTAAAAGTTGGAATATAAAAATCTTTATCATCAATAGCGTTTTCAATCTCTTTTCTTGTTAAATATAAAAGCTCTTCAAATCTTTTTGTAGCAATGATTGAATTTGGAACGATAAAAGCGTGATAAATTTTAGGAAGTGTTTTTAGTGCAAGCTCCCCAAGGGCATTTGTATTAATCGGCACTTCCCTCCACAAAACCACTTTTAAATCATTCTTCTCACAAAACTCCTCTACAACCTCTTTGTGTTTTTCATCCTTTAAAAAAATAACCCCAACTCCAAACTTCTCTGGCAAATCAATCCCACTCTTAGAAGCTACTTTTCTAAAAAATTTATCAGGCATTGAAAACAAAAGCCCGCTTCCATCTCCACTTTTCCCATCAGCTGCAATCGCACCTCTGTGCATCATCCTTTTTAAAGCAGTTAGGGCATCTTCTACCATTTTATGAGTTGATTTTCCGTGAATGTTTGCAATTACCCCAAAACCGCAATTATCTTTAAACTCCATCGCTTTTTTTGACATTGATATCCTTTATAGACCAAATTTGGCAAATTATATCAAAAATTTTTAATATAATTCTACAATGAAAGGTTTTATACTTCACACTGCAAAAGCAAGGGAAGAGGACTTAGTTGTTAGGATTTTAACAAAGGATAAAGTGCTAACCCTTTATCGCTTTTACGGGGCAAGGCATAGCTATATAAATACCGGATATTTGATTGATTTTGTTGAAGAAGAAACATTAGTAAGTATCAACAGATTAAGAAGCGTTATGCAGCTTCCTTTTAATTTTTTAATGGATTTTGAGAAAATGGTAACTTATAAAGAGTTTATAAGACTTTTGAATAACCATTTGATTGATGTTGAGAGAGTGGATAGCTTTTATTTTGAAATGCTAGAAGAGATTATAAAAAAACTCTCTTTTAGGGATGCAAAAAGAGTATTGATTGAGAGTTATGTTAAACTCTTAAAAAAAGAAGGAAGACTTCATCCTCTAAATAGGTGCTATTTTTGCGAAAAAGAGATAAAAAACAAAATTACCCTTGCAAGAGCTTTTTTACCAGCTCACGAAAAGTGCATATTAACAGAAGGATTTGAGAAAGAAAAATTAAAAGAATTATTTGAAAACAATAAAACTCTTCTTTTTGATGATAAAGAAATTGAAAAACTCTGGAAAATTGTAACACTTGGATTTTAAGGAGAATAAATGAAAGTTTTAATAGTAGGAGCTGGGATTATTGGGATGAGTTTAGCATATGAGTGGAGAGAAAAAAATCCAGATGATGAAATTATAATAATAGACAAAGAACCTCACGAAGCCTTCCACGCAAGCGGAAGAAACAGCGGAATACTTCACGCCGGGTTTTACTATAACACAGATTCTCTAAAAGCAAAACTCACAGCAAAAGGAAATGAGCTTATAAAAGAGTTTTGTAAAAGTAAAAATATAAAAGTAAATAAAACCGGAAAACTTGTAGTCGCAAAAAATGAAAAAGAGATAGAAATTTTAAAAGAGCTTGAAAGAAGAAGCAAGGCAAATGGAGCTGGGGCTTATCTTATAAGCGAAGAAGAGGCTCAAAAAATTGACCCAAACGCAAAAACTTACAAACTTGCCCTCTATTCTCCAAAAACAGCAAGCGTAAATCCAAGGGAGGTTTGCAAAGCCTTAAAAGAGGACTTAGAGAGTAAAGGAGTTAAGTTTGTTTTTAATATGCCTTTTGAAAAATACAATAAAAGCTATGACTTTTTGATAAACGCAGCCGGTCTTTATGCCGATAAGATAGCCCATAAATTTGAAATCGGACTTGAATATACGATGCTTCCGTTTAAAGGGCTTTATCAAAAATATCTTGGAGAAGATAGAATAAAAACCCAAATTTATCCAGTCCCAAACATAAAAAACCCATTTTTAGGAGTCCATTTTACTTTAATGGCCGATAACACAATAAAAATTGGTCCAACCGCCATCCCGGCTTTTTGGAGGGAGAATTATGTTGGGTTTTACAGGTTTAGGATGGATGAGTTTTTAGAGATTTTATCGCTTGAAGCAAAACTCTTTTTCACAAACGCTTTTGGATTTAGGGATTTGGCCCTTTATGAGATGAGATATTATCTTCCAAACAACCTTATAAAAGAGGCAAAAAAACTGGTAAAAAGGCTAAGAGGAGAGTTTAAGCCCTATCCAGCCGGAATAAGAGCCCAGCTTTTAAATACAAAAACACTTGAACTTGTAATGGATTTTTTAGTCAAAAAAAGAGAAAACCAAATCCACATCCTAAACGCAGTAAGCCCGGCTTTTACGGCAAGCTTTGCGTTTAGCAAATATGTGTTAGGAGAAAAAAGTGAGAGTGGCGATACTGGTAAAAGGGGATGAGATAGGGGAAATTGGGGATTGGCTTTTAATTGATGGAGAAATTTTAAAAAATTACAACCTTGAAGATGAGCTTAAAGAGGTTGATATTTTAATAGCAAAATACCTCCCAAGCCAGCTTATAAAATCTCTAAGAGAAAAAGGGATTATCTTTTTAAAAGCCTCCTCTTTTAAAGAGATTAAGGGGCTTGATTTTAAGCCGCTTTTAAAAGAGGGCAAAATCAAAAAAGGGACCGGATGTCAGATAAGATTTACTAAGTGTGTTTAAAAAAAATCAAAAATTTTTTAAAATAACTGTATGAAAAGAAAAGAGCTAATTTAAAAAAGAAAAAAACTAAACTATTAGATGTTATTTCAAAAAGAGATGAAGACCAAGGAGATACAAAGAAAGCTTAATATATTTTGCTTTTAAAATTACAAAAAATCTTTTTTACAAAGATTTAGAACACCAACTAAAAGAGATTAAACTATTTGAAAAAATTAAATACTCTTTAATAGATGCTACTGGCTTTGCTTTTGATGATAGTTTTAATTTAAAGATGTTAAGCTGATGCTTTATATTCTACAACAAAACTTGCTAAATATCTTTTAGACAAAAAACTTATCCCTATTATTCCCACAAAAAATACTTTACATTAAAAAGTTAAAAATCCTTACAGACTTCAATTAAAAATTTTTTTAGAGATAGAGAATATACGGAATTTTACAATTTAGCTAAAAAATTTAAAAACTTCTACTTCTTAACTTCGCCACTCTCTTAGCTATTCTTTTTATTACTCTTTGGTTTTTTCAAACACCTTCTAGATTTACTTGACAATAAAAAAAAATTTTACTATTATTTCAAACCACAAAAGGTGGGGTAGCTCAGCTGGCTAGAGCGCCGGTCTCATAAGCCGGAGGTCGGGAGTTCGAGTCTCCCCCTCACTACCACTATAAATTATCTACTTTTACTAAAATATCTCTTAACTCAAATTTATCAACATCATTTGCAACAAACGCAACTCCATTATAATATTTTTTAATCTCTGCTAAAATCTCATCTCCGTTGCATTTTGACGAAAAATAATACCAATTCCAAGATTTAATAACGATTGAATAGTTATCTCCTCATTTTTCTTCAAGTCTGTCAAGTTCAATTTCGGCTTGCTCTTTTGATACTGCTTGATATATCTTTTTTAAATCTTTTAGGGCATTATAACTTTCTCTCCTATTTTATCACTAATTGTAGTCTGATATTTTTTTACTATTTGAGGCTCTAAACTTCCAACTCTATCTCTTGGAGTAGCAAGTTCAAATTCTCCACTTAAAGACTTAACTTTTTTTCTATTGTATCCGTTTCTTCTGTTTCTTTTGCCCTATAAGATTTCATCTGTTATCGGTATTAAAATCTTTGATAGTTTCATTTTTCCCCCTTTAAGCTTTTAATAATTCTACCATTTTTTTCATAAAAATTTAATTTTAAAAGTTTATCTTTTAA
>JAMOSZ010000034.1 GCA_027062625.1 Nautiliaceae bacterium | reverse complement strand
TCATCAAAATCCCATAAAGTAACTTTATCAGAAGGCTTAATAGGTTTAGGAAAGCCTTCTTGTTTAGCATATCTGTAAAGAGTTGCTTTACTAATTTCAAGCAACTCACAAATAGTTTTAGGTCTGTATAACCTCATTTTTGACCTCCTTTCAAATTTTGATAAAATATAACAACAAAATTCCAATTAGATTGAGAATATTTTTTATGTTTTAATCTCTTCATCCAATCAATAACATCTTGTTCTCTCCAACGTCTTACTCTTACACCTATTTCAACTGGAGAAGGAAATTTCTCTTTTTTTATGAGTCTATCAATTGTAGCTTCACTTAGTTTTGTGATGTGTTTTACTTCTTTTATAGTAATTAATTTCATTTGTACTCCTTTTATTTTTGATTTTTAATCCAATTTTGAATATCAGATAATTTCCATCTGCTTGATTTACCTATTTTAATTTGTTTTGGGAAATCTCCATTTCTTATATATTTATAGATAGTAGATTTTTTGAAACCTACAATTTCCATTACTTCTGATAACCTTAATAGTTTTTCCATATATCCTCCTTGTTTGTAATAAGATATTAAAGGCTAATATCTTTTATGAAAGGATATAGGAAGACTCGATTAAAAGGAAGAAAAAGGGGGGGGGACCAGGTAAAAATATTTAGTTATGACGATTAATGTCTTCTTTATAGTTTACTTCTAAATAACTTAATAAACCTTTATCTTTAAATTCTGGTATGATTGGAACAATACTTATCCCTTTGAATACTTTTTTTACATTTTTATCATATTCAATAAAAATTGAAAGATTAAAAAACAAAGAATATGCTACTTTTTTATCAACAATTATTTCACTATCAGTATTTGATGTATAACTAATATATTGAGCTAAATTAATTTTTTCTTCTTTAAAGATTACCTTGTTGATTTTTGTAGAAATTCTGTTAATAGTTCTTTTAATAGATTTTTTATGATTATCTTTATTATCTTTATCGTATTTTATTTTATCAATATTTTTCTGTATTTTAGAAATTATTGAAGAAAGGTCATTTTGCTCAATTATTTTATTTTTTAAAATATAGTTATAAGAAAAAACTTCTAAGCATTGAAGTACAATCTTAAAGTAAACTATTTTTTTACACTTCTTTTGTTTTTTCTTTAAAACACCTGTTTGAGATAAAAAAACATGTATCATCCATATAAAATAATTTTGAATAAATTCAATATAAGATGTTTTTATTTTATTTTCAAGTGACATTTTTATTATCAAATAACTTAAAAAAACACATATCTTATAATAAGTTCAGTTGCAAACATAATATCCATTAATTCTTTAATACAAGGAGTATTTTCATCTTCAAAAAATTTAATAATATATTCTTCTATATCTCTTTCTGTTTTAAACGATTTTTCAGTTAGTAATATCGCTGGAACATTTCTTGTGAAATATATGTTATTGTAAGTCACATAATCTTGAGTAAGATATTTATAAGCACTTGAGTATTCATTTAATGTATTAAAAAAATTTGTAAAATGTTTTTCTGATGATACTTTCTTTTCTGAAAAAATTTCTTTATATAAAAAATCAAAAAGCACTTCAACCAATTCAAAAAATTTTTCATAAAATTCTACTTTCCTAAAATCTATTTGTCCTTTATGTTCTTCAAAAAATGATTTTGTTTCTTCGTAATATTTTTCAGGATAATGTTTTAACATATATTGGGTTATGTAATATTTTATTTCCATGTCGTTTAACTTATTTTTTTCCATAACCATCCTTTCTTTTTTACCAAAGTATATATTCAGCCGGAAAAAATGTCAAATACTCAGGCCGCAAGGCCCGAAATTTGTTTATACCAAACCTTTTTACCCGGATTCCATTTATACCCGAGTTGTTTAAGAAGGTTTTGCTGCCCGAATGATTTACCCTGAACAATCAGCATATCATC
>JAMOSZ010000033.1 GCA_027062625.1 Nautiliaceae bacterium | reverse complement strand
TCTACAATTGAAGGGGAATAAAATCTTGGATTTTTACCGTGAAACCTTACGACATTTGTTAAAAAGTCAATAATCTCAACTCCTTCACTCTGATTATGCTTACCCTTATACTCTATTGAAATATTAGGATTATCATTTAAACTAAAAAGTTTATACTTTTCTTTAAGCTTTGTAATTACTTTATCTTTGAATTTTTCTCTAATAACTGCCCCTTTTTCTACCTTTAATCTAAACTCTTCCCATAAGTAGTTGTATAAAAACCTTCTATTACCAAGCCTATATAAAATTTCATCGACATTTGGGATATTTTTTTTATTTCTTAAAATAATCTTTTTAATTCTCTCTTTTTGATATCTAAACGCATTTTCATTTAAGTAAAAGTTTCTCTTCATCTGATTAAATTCATCTGAACTTCTTTGATTTTCAATATTTTCTATAATTTGCACGGGATATGCATAGTGAAATTTCATATCATATTCAACATTTATATTACTATCCCCAAAAGCAATTTCAACCAATAAATCGCTTGCTATATCGGCATATATTTCATCACTTTCATTTTGAGTTTTTAATAAAACATCAGGGCTTATTACATACAAAAGCGCTTTAAATCTATTTTCTTGAAGTAAATTTAAAATAACCCTCAAAAAGGCTTCTTTATCAACCTCACTCATTTCATTTGCGTGTAAATTTCTATAACCTCTCTCAAACTTAAACTCTTTTACTCTCTCTTTTATCGCCATTAAATCTTCTTCTTTTACAACAATCCCACCAATTACAAGTCTTCTATTTTCCCCCTCTTGCCAATTTCCAGACTCATCAAAAAAATACCTCATCTTCTTACCTTCTGCTTAACTGATAATCGCTTGCAAGTTTTGCGTTTCTAATAATTTGTTGATATTCAGGAGTTTGTATAACCCTTTGAAAATTATTCCATATAGGAGCAGTTGAGCGAAGTGCCGCATCAATATCTCTGGTGGTAACGCTTCTATCTTCATCAAAAGCGTTATATTTTGCTTCAATTATAGCCTGTTCAATCTCAGCCCCGGTTCTGTCTTTGCTAATTTGAACTAAATAATTAATATCAAATTCATTTGGATTTAATTTATATTTTTGAAGTAAAATCGCAAAAATATCTCTTCTATCCTCATCGTTTGGAGGAGGAACAAAAAACATCTCATCAAATCTACCTTTTCTGATAAATTCGCTTGGAAGTTTTGTAATATCGTTTGCCGTTGCTATTACAAAAACTGTTGATTTTTTCTCCTGCATCCAGGTTAAAAAATTTCCAAGCACCCTAACTGTTGTTTCATGCCCTCCGCTTGCTCCGGCAAACGCTTTTTCAAGCTCGTCAATCCATAATATACAAGGAGATATTGCTTCGGCAATTGCAAGAGCCTCTCTCATATTCATTTCACTCTGTCCTACATACTGCCCAAAAACCCTTCCGATATCAAACCTAAGAAGAGGCATCTGCCACATATTAGCTACCGCTTTTGCCGTAAGAGATTTACCGCCTCCCGGCACCCCGAAAATCAAAAGCCCTTTTGGCTCTGGAATTGCAAGTTCTCTTGCTTCTTTGCTAAACGCTTTTTTCCTTTTTTTTAACCACTCTTTTAAATATTTAAGCCCTCCTACTGAATTAATCGTCTCTTTTGTATCGTAATATTCAAGAAGTGAATTTTTTTGAATAATTTGCTTTTTGTTTTCAAGTAAAAATTCAATAGCACTTTTATCAAGTTTCCCGTGTTTAAGAATAGCTTTTGCAAACGCACTTTTTGCCTGTTCTGCCGTTAGTCCTCTTGCCGCTTCAATTATCTCTTCTCTTGTTTTTTCATCGGCTGTTAGTCTATCTTCCCAGTGTTGTGCTGCAAGAAATTCAAGCAATATTTTAAAAAGTTTATCTTTGTTTGGTCTGTCGTATTTATAAATAGCAAAATCGTCTTCAAGCTCTTTTGG
>JAMOSZ010000032.1 GCA_027062625.1 Nautiliaceae bacterium | reverse complement strand
GGAACATTCCAACTCTACCCTTACCATTCGTAAGAAAAACAAACCTACTACCAGTTCCTTCTCCGCATCTACTATTAATGCTAACTGGTAAAACCGTGCCCTAATCCTGAAAAAGGAGAGTTCGCACAATACTTAACTTATAAAGTATTTAAAAACCCACTAATATAAGACATACTTTGTCTAAAAAAATTTCTATCATATTTAGGGCAGTTCGAAATTAAATTGGAGGAAATATGGTTATTGGAACCAAAACCTTTCTCTCAGGAAAAAGAAAGATCTGGATGAAATTTGTTTCCAACAAAGGAGTAGAAGAAAGAACATTCAATGTATCCTTCATAGGAATACAAAACAGAGAATTCTTCTACGAAGTAGACAACAGTTTCCCCAAAGAAATGATCAAATTAATATTCGGCCACAAGGCTTCAATAAAACGAGCATAAATAAGTAAACCCCACTATCTTAAAGCTAAGATGAGAAAATCAGACTTGGAGAAAAAAGTTTTTACAGTAGCATCTAATATTTTTGAAAGGTCTAAAAAGGAGTACGAGAAAATAAAAAGTTTTCTCAACTCAGGTTTTATTAATGATTACGAATTTGAATGTGAAATCGTTTTTTTCAAAGACACAGAAGATATCATCAGCTACAGCACACCTATGTGCTGGTATTTTGATGAAAGCAGAAGATTTGAGGAAAAATTAGACTTCGACGAATTTTATGAATCTCTCCTTATCTGGGTTAAAGCAGAATTAGGAATCGAATACAGATCTAATATCCCCAACCTTAAATACGCAATTTACAGGCTAAAGTCCTATTATCAACTTGTATATGAGGACTTCAAAAATTTGAAAGATCTCGAAACCTATTTACCATTTTTAGAGGCCAAAGTCTTAATATTAAGGAATAAATTAACAAAAAGCCTTTTAAAGAAAAGGCTTAACAACGAAAAAGAATTCATGAGTTTCAACTTATACCTCGAAGTATGCGCCATTTCAGAAAATGGAGAAAAAGAATTTATTCTTTATCCTCTAGATCTAAAGTTTTTAAGAGGGATATATTTAGATTTCCTGAGAGGGAATAGCAAAAAGCTCAAACACCTTATTTATAAATACATAAGATCCCGAAGATCTAAGTTAGTAAATAACCTTCATAATCTAATTAAAAATTGCAAACGGGAAAGACAAAGTAACATAAAAATTGAAATTACAATATGTTCTCTGATATTGGAGCAAGAGTATTTTATATACTTGTAAAGATATCAACTAAAGCCTAGGAGGAAACAATCATGGCTACAAAAGAATTCGAGATATTAATGAATTACCTAGGATGGGGAGACCCCAATGCCGTTCTATGGACAGTTGGGGTTGAGGAAGCGGGAATGTGGTGTTCTGACGAAAAAAGAGAAGATCTATCTCAAATAAGAAAAAGAATAAGAGAATTTAATAGCCCCATTATTCCTATGGAAGAAGTAGAAGAAGAACCTAAATTCCCTATAGCCCATCCCATAGCAAAAATTGCATGTGGCATAAGTAAGTCCTGCAAGAACTGGAAAGAAGAATGGAGAAAATATAGAAAAAGCAAACTATGGAGAAAAGGTAGCAAAATCTGCAACATTAATCTATATCCTCTAGGTAAAAAGTCCCTTAAATCATCCTTTCCCAACTGTTACAAAGAAATTTTTGGAATAGATTGGAAGGATTATGACATAGCTGTCAAAGAGCAGAGATTAAAAAAAATCTTTAACTTCTTTAGAGAAAAACAACCTCAAGCAGTAATATGCTATGGAAAATCTCACTGGAATGACTTCATAGAAGTCTTTCAGCTACAAAACAAAAAAGCAGAAGAACACTCAGATAAGTTAACTATACTTTATCCTGAAGAGAAAATAATACTTACAAGACACTTCAGTAATGGATTTAGAAACGACATTTGCCAATTCATAATCGAAAAACTAAAAGAATGGAAGGTAAATCTCCCTTAATCGGG
>JAMOSZ010000031.1 GCA_027062625.1 Nautiliaceae bacterium | reverse complement strand
ATTTTTATTTTTAACATATCTTTTTGATTTAATTTTGTTCTTGTTCCTCCAATTATGTAAGCTAATATATTCTTGTGAGCTAATGTATAATATATAAATTTCGCACTATTTCTTTTATTTATTTTTAAAACATGTATATGATTATTCGCCCAAAATTTTCCATTTACATAAAAAGCAATTGGTTTTTCTTTATAATCATAAAAATATCCTCCATCTTCTGATAATAAAACATATTCACCATTAAAAATATAATCATTCACATAATCCATAACTTTTGTTGAACCCCAATAAGGATATATTCCTTTTCGTTGTTTTCTTTCAGTCTCATTTAATGGAATTCTTTTATTATCTTCACAAACTGCAACCTCCCCAAGCCTCTTTTCTATCCACTCCCCACTAAACTCCTTGAATCTAAGCTTAGGTTTCATTTTTAAGCTTTTTTTCCCTTAGTTGTCCGCAAGCTGCACTTATATCAATTCCTTTTGATTCTCTTATTGTGCAGGTTATCCCTTTATCAAGAAGGTATCTTTGAAATTTTTTCATAGTCTCTTCATCTGGGCGTTTGTAAGGACTCCCTGGATATGGGTTAAAATAAATAAGGTTTACTTTGCTTGGGATGCCATTTAAAAGTTTTACCAGCTTTTTGGCACTCTCCAAATCATCGTTTACATCTTTTATCACAAGATATTCAAACATTACCTTTTTTCTTTTATCAATTGGAAACTCCCTAACCGCATCAATTACGCTTTTTATGTTATAGGCTTTGTTCATAGGGATTAACTCTTCTCTTAGCTTATCATCAACCGCGTGTAAAGAGATAGCCAGATTTACCCCAAGATTCTCTTCTCCTAAGCGTTTTATTTTCGGGGCGATGCCTGATGTTGAGATTGTCTGTCTTTTTGGAGAGATATTTAAGCCATCTGGATGAGCTATTATTTTTATCGCTTTTACTAAATTTTCATAATTATCAAGGGGCTCTCCCATTCCCATATAAACAACATTTAAAGCCTTATTCTCGTCAAACCCTTTAAACTTTTTCATAAACCAAACCTGAGCCACAATCTCCCCGGCACTCAAATTCCTAACAAACCCCCCTTTTGCAGTCAGACAAAAAGCACATCCCACTTTGCATCCAACTTGGGTTGAGACGCATACTGTATATTTTGCCTCTTTCTTTTTGCCGTTTTCAATCCTCTCGTCTTTCATCTTAATAAGCACCACTTCAATTGTGTGATTATCCCTTAACTTAAACAAAAACTTCTCTGTTTTGTCTTTGGAGACTTCGTGATTTAGAAGTTCAAGGGGATTTATAATAAACTCCTCTTTTAATTTTTCTCTTAAATCTTTTGGCAGATTACTCATCTTCTCAAAGTCGTCCACATATTTTCTATAAACCCAGTTATAAAGCTGTTTTACCCTAAATTTTGGTTTTATTCCAAACTCTTCAAGCTCCTGTGGGAGATAGTCCATAAAGATTTTTTTATCCATTGTTATCCTTTATTAGTTTTTTATCCATTAAATATTCAATTAAGATTTTCTTTGCTTTTTTTATGTTTTGGAGGTATTCTTTGTGGGCTTCTTCAAAGCAGTAGTTTGTAATTACAAAAATCCCAATTACTCCTATCCCAAATTCTTTTGCAACCTTCATTACCGAATAAAACTCCATATTCTCCCCATCAATCCCAAAGCTTAGATATGCTTTTGAGATTGTTTTATTAGTTGTTATGTAGTTTGATGAGTTTATAAGTATAGATGGCTTTATTGAGATTATGTTATCAATTGGAGTATAGCATTTTTTTTGCAAAAAGCAGTGTTCTATGTTTGAGGCACTAAAACTCTCAATTACTTCAAAAGGTCTAAGCCTCCCATAACTTCCGGCACTTCCTATAAATATTAATAAATCCGGTCTGTCAAACTCACAAAGTTTTGTTAAGTTAATTGCACTCTCAACCATTCCAACTCCAATAGGAATTGCAAAGTCAAATGTTTCTACATCTCCTGCACTTATTATTTTTATATTCATTTTTCTAAAAACTCCTTATTAACTTCATTTATTACTTCTTTTTTTAAAGTTTCGTTATAGTCATTATAAAATCTTTTTAAAAATTTTTCTATAAAATTTACTCCCTCAAATCTTCCAAGAGCTAAATCAATAACGTGTTGTTTTAACTGATATTCGTTTTTTGGATATTTAACTCCCATTAAAGGGCCAAGGATTGATACAATAATTCTGGTAGATAGTGAGCCTTCTTGTTTGTATATTTCTTTTAGAAGTTTTTTATACGCTTTTTTTGCATTTTCTTTATCGTTTTTAATTATATACAAATTTACCAAATATGATAAAAATAAGCTATTGTTTGAATTTTTTAGTTTTGAAATCAGTAAATTGGTTTTTTTGTTTGCCGCTAATACTCTTATATTATCAGGAAAATATTTAAGTGCATATTTGCAATGATTATCTCCATCGTAAAAATACAATTCTTTTATACAAATTAAAGCTTTTATATAATCTCTGTTGTCATACCTTTCTAAGACTCTAAGTTCCTCACTTGATAATTTTTTTAGTTCTTTTTTAGGTAGAGGAGTGTAGCCATAGTGTTTTATTACATTATCAATACCACTTACACAAGTTAAATTTGTTTTAAAAAACTCTTCTTTGTTGGTAAAATATTCAAATAAATCCCATCTTTTTTTAGCCGCTATCTTACAAATTGCAAAGTCACTTATTTTTATCTTGTGTCTTTTTAATAATTTATCTATTTTTTTATAATCCCCTTGAAAAATTGCCATATACGGCTCAGCAAGTGAATGAGAGGTAATTTTAAGGTTGCAGTTTAGAAGTTTATTGGCTTTTTCATATTTTTCATTAATTAAAAAAGCAATTATTGCTTCTCCTCTTTGATAAGGGGTTAATTTCTTAAAATCTTTGCAAGATTTAATTTGTAAATATCTAAAAGTTTCTTCTTTTGTAGTAAAATAGTATCTTTTAATTTGCATAGGCTTAGGAGTAAATTTTTCTATTTTTATTATTTTTGACTTATCAAATAAATTATTCCCTTTTAATCGTTTTTTTAGCTCTTTTACGCTGTTAAAAATTTTTCCGCAACAAACTATTATCTCTTTTGTAATTTTTTTATTTTCAAATATTTCAGTGGTTAAGATTTTTTTATAAGTGTAGGTTTTATTATCTACTTTTATTGTGTAGGTTTTTTCATTTGCAAAAAGAAAAACAAAAATAAAAAAAATAAAAATTAATATTTTTTTCATAAAATTTCTTTAAAAAAATGTAAAAGGAAAAGGTAAAGTTGCTTTTATTTTTATAAAAACATTCTCTTTTTTAGGGACAATACTCTCTTTATAAACTTTTGTAAAACTTGCTTTATAAACTAAAAGAAAAGTATGCAAGAGAAAAAGCAATTTTTTCATATTCTGACACTTATCCCTTCTTTATCAAGATACCTTTTTAAATCCATTATATCAATTTCTCTAAAATGAAAAATACTTGCCGCCAAAGCCGCATCAGCTTTATGTTCAAAAACCTCTTTAAAGTGTTTCATCTCCCCAGCCCCTCCGCTTGCAATTACTGGCACATTTACAAGAGAGGAGATTTTTTCTGTAATTTCTATATCAAAGCCCTTTTTTGTCCCATCAGCATCCATTGATGTTAAAAGAATTTCGCCAGCTCCTCTATTAACAACCTCTTTTGCCCATTTTATTGCATCAAGCCCTGTATCCTCTCTCCCCCCTTTTATAAAGACATTCCACTTATTAGGTGCTACTTTTTTAACATCAATTGCCACTACAATACACTGACTCCCAAACCTTTTAGCAGCTTCGTTTATAAAATCTGGTCTTTTTACGGCAGCTGAATTTATACTAACTTTATCGCATCCTACATTAAGCAAATCGTAAATATCCCCAAGCTCGCTTATACCTCCTCCAACAGTTAAAGGAATAAATACCTCTTTTGCCACCTCTTTTACAATATCAACAATCGGTTTTCTTTTCTCATAGCTTGCCGTTATATCAAGAAAAGTTAGCTCATCTGCTCCTTCTTCATTGTATCTTATTGCAGCTTCTACTGGGTCTCCGGCATCTTTTAACCCTACAAAATTCACCCCTTTTACAACCCTTCCATCTTTAACATCAAGGCAAGGAATTATTCTTTTGGCAAAATACTCTCTCATATTAATCTCCACTTTACAAGTTTATTGTATAATTTTATCAAATTTTAATTTACATTTTTTGAAAGGATATGCTATAATCAAGGCAAAGAAAAAATTTGGACAAAATTTTCTAAAAGATAAATTTTATCTAAACAAAATCGCCAAAGCGATGCCCAATACCAATAATTTGGTAGTAGAGATTGGACCTGGCTTGGGCGATTTAACAGAAAAGCTGCTGGAAAAAAGAAGAGTAACGGCTTTTGAGATTGATAGAGAACTTTGTGAAATTTTAAAAAAGAAGTTTCCAAATCTTGATTTAAAATGTGGTGATGTTTTAGAGTATTGGCAAAATGGTAGTTTGGTTAATGAGAGTTATGATTTAATAGCAAACTTACCTTATTATATAGCAACGAACATTATTTTAAAAGCGTTAAGGGATAAAAACGCAAAAAATATTTTGGTTTTAATCCAAAAAGAGGTAGCAGATAAATTTAGTGCCAAAGTTGGTGATAGAAATTATGGGTCTTTGAGTATTTTAGCAAGTCAAGTTGCAAAAGTTAAAAAGCTTTTTGACATACCACCCGGGGCATTTGTGCCAGCCCCTAAGGTTATGAGTAGCGTGATATTGTTTGAAAAGTTTAAAGACTCATATGATGAAGAATTTGCGAAGTTTTTAAAAGTTGCTTTTGCTAATCCAAGAAAAACTCTTAAAAAAAACTTATCTAAATTTAATTTGAATTTGAGTGAATTTGGACTTGCTGATACTATAAGACCTCACCAAGTAGATGCTGATACTTTTTTCCAGCTCTTTTCTGCGTCAAAAGAAAGGAGTGAAGATGGAAAAAATGAATTTACAACAGGAGATAGAAAAAACAATTGAGAGTAATTTAAAAGATGAGAGTAAAAATAGTGCTAATAAAGAAGTTTTTAATAAAATTGATGAAAAAGAGAATAAGGTAGAGAGTGTAGAAGAGGTAAAAGTAGATAAAAAAGAGAGTCAAAACGAAGAAAAAGAGATAAAAGAAAATCTTGAAAAAAATCAAAGGAAATTTAGAAAAAGAGATTCCAAAAATTTTGTGTGGTTTAAGGATTTAAATAGGGCTTTTGATGAGAATGAAAAAATTCATAAAAGAAGATTAACTTGCTTTAATAAAATTAACTCTTTAAGCAAAGGGTGGATAAAATTTACTCCTCTTGGTGGACTTGATGAGATTGGTGGTAATTGTGCTGTGCTTGAAACTGAAAATAGTGCAATTATTATTGATTGTGGAATGAGCTTTCCAAGTGAAGATATGCACGGAGTTGATATTTTAATTCCAGATTTTAGTTATTTAAAAGAGATTAGACACAAAATTAAAGGGCTTGTAATCACTCATGGGCACGAAGACCACATTGGTGCGGTGCCGTATCTTTTTAAAGAGATGCAAATTCCAATTTATGGAACCTCACTTCCTCTTGCAATGATTAAAAATAAATTCAAAGAGCATAAAATGTCTCAATATGAGAGTTATTTTAGAAGCGTTAAAAAAAGAGTTCCAATTCAAATAGGCGATTTTAAGGTTGAGTGGATTCATATGACTCACTCAATTGTTGATAGCTCATCCCTTGCCATTCAAACGCCAGTTGGAACTATTATTCACACGGGAGACTTTAAAATTGATAATACACCAATTGATGGATATCCGCCAGATTTGCACCGCTTAGCACACTATGGAGAAGAGGGAGTTTTGGCTTTGTTTAGTGATTCTACAAACTCTTATAAACCGGGAATTACTCCAAGTGAGAGTGTTGTTGGGAAAACTTTTGAAGATTTATTTATGAAGACAAAGGGAAGGGTAATAATGTCAACCTTCTCATCAAATATTCACAGAGTCTATCAAGCAATCCAAGCTGGAATGAAATTTGGTAGGAAAGTTTGTATTATTGGAAGAAGTATGGAACAAAACTTAAATGTTGCAATGGAGCTTGGATATATTAATTTACCAAAAGATATTTTTATTGACCCATACGAAATTGGTAAATATCAAGACCACGAGATTTTGATTGTTACAACAGGCTCTCAGGGCGAGAGTATGAGTGCTTTATATAGAATGGCAATTGATGAGCACAGACATGTAAAAATTAAAGAGGGAGACCAAATAATAATCTCAGCCAAAGCAATTCCTGGGAATGAGCCAACCGTTTCTCAACTTATTAACTTTTTGATGAAAAAAGGGGCAAACGTAGCATACCAAGAATTTAGCGAAATTCATGTCTCAGGACACGCAAGTCAAGAAGAGCAAAAGTTAATGCTTCGCCTTGTAAAGCCAAAATATTTCTTCCCAGTGCATGGAGAGTATAATCACTTGGTAAAACACAAAGAGACCGCTTTGCAAGCTGGAATGAAAGAGGAGAATGTATTTATTATGGAAGATGGAGAGCAGTGGGAAATTACTCCAAAGAGAGTAAGAAAAGTTGGAAAAGTAAAAGTTGGTAAGATTTATATTGATAATCAAATTAATGAGCAAATTGAAAATGATGTGGTAATTGATAGGCAAAAACTTGCAACTGAGGGAATTATTATGATTGTAGCTCAGGTTGACAAACAAAATAAAAAGCTTATTGGGCGTCCAAGGGTTAGCACTTTTGGAATTATTGCTGATAAGGATGATAGGGATTTTGCAAAAGAGATGGAGGAATTATTGATTAATTATATAACTCATGCAAAAGATTATGTTTATGAAAAAAATAGGATTTTTGAAAATGAGCTTAGAAATGTTATTAGAAAACATGTGTTTAGAAAAACGAAAAAATATCCAACAATTGTGCCTATGATTTACTTTATGTAAAATTTTTTTGTAAAATTAAAAAATTTGTAAAATTAAAAAAAAGGATTTTCAATGGTAATTAAAGCAAAAGATTTAATCGTTTTGGTAGAAAAAATCAAACACTCTCCCGCTTACATTGCGGCAATGGAGAAAAAAGAAGCTTATAAGGGTAAGCCTTTGTATACAAAAGATGATGATAATTTTTTGGTAGTTGAGCTTGTAGATGAGATTGAAAAGTTGATAGAGGATAAAAATTTTGCTGTTAATGATTTAGTAGAGGTTGATGTAGTTGCTAAAAAAGTAGAAGTTGACTCAATTGAAATCAAGGTTGATTAGTCACTCTCGCTAAAATTTGGTATAATTTTGTAAAAAAGGAGGGGAAATGAGTGAGAAAAAAATTGAGTATCCAAGAATGTGGGGATTTAGGATTATTGGAGAAGATAAAGAAAAAATGAGAGAAGCTGTAAAAGATTGTATTCCAAATCAAGATATAAAAGTTGAGGATAACAATCAAAGAGGGAAATATTTTTCTCAAAAGTTTGAAGCTTATGTAACAAGTGAAGAGGAGAGAAACGAATTTTTCAAAAGGCTCCAAGGGCATAAAGATATTAAATTTGTGCTATAACTCCAAAAACTTCTTAGCTCCTTTGAGCTTTGAAGTGTGTTGCTTTATCCACTCATCAAATCCTTCAAGTCCTCTGTTTTTGCAATATGCAAATAATTCATAGTAAGGATGGGATGAATATCTTTTTTTGAGTTCTTTTTTGCTAAGTTTAATTGCTTTTTTTGCTTCTCTTTTTAAATAATTATACTTTTGTAAAAAACGATTTTTAATTTCTTTGAAATATTGATATTTTTCGCTTTTTTTATTTAGCATCTCTTCATACTCTTTGTCTCTTTTTTCTAAAATTGATTTTATAATGTCGTGAGGTTGAATTTTTGCTAAAAGTTTATGCTTTTTAAGGTACTCTTTTGTTTTTATTTTTACAAATTTCATCCCTTCAAATATTAAAATCCACCCCTCTTTTTCTTTCTCTTTTGTAGCAAGCTCTAAAAACTCATCTAAATTTGAGATATTGTATCTTTTTGGAGTTTTAATTTGATATTCATTTGCCTCTTTTTCAAAATCAAGTTCATACTCTCCTGTTTTTAAGTCTCTAACTTGAATTAAGTTTAGTTCGTCTTTATCGTAATTTAACACAACCTGAGTCTTTGGGGATACAAATTCAAAAATAGGAATTTTATTTTCTCTAAATTTTTTTAGAATATACTCTTTGAGTTTTGGATTTTTAAGCATTTCGTTTGCTTTTTTTGCTTGGTAGATATCAAATGAGAGTTTTGTTTTAAAGTAGATTTTATTATTGATTAAAATTGGTTGAAGCAAGGTCCCATCAATCTTTTCTGTGGCTTTTATGATTTTTTTATCTTTTAAATCCTCTTCCATCCATCCAGGAGCCTGATTAAGCTCAAAAAATTTATGTAAAGCCAAAAATCTCTTATCTTCTACAAATGTAAGCCCTCTAAGTTCATAAGAGCCTTTATCTTTAAATTTTTCAAACTCTTCAAATTTAGCCTGTTTATAATGATAAATCGAAATATTTTTATCTAAAAATTTATCATCTTTTCTAAAAAACTGCTTTGAGTTTGATACTATAAAATCAGCATCTTTTTTTGTGGGAAGTATAAACATAAATTAAACCTTTTAACTTTTTTTAGTGAAATTATATCAAAATGTCCCACTGATTTTAAAATGGATTGGGAAGTTTGTAAAATGGATGAGTTTATCTTTTTGATATTTTAAATCATAAAAATTAAGACTTTGAAGTGAAGATAATCTCCCAATTTTGCTAAAATAGCGAAAAAAAAGGATTATAATGAGAAGTGATGAGGTTAAAAAAGGGTGGCACAGGGCACCGCATAGAAGTTTGCTTAGAGCTTGTGGGTTAAAGGATGAGGATTTTGATAAGCCGTTTATTGGGGTTGCGAATAGTTTTATTGAGATAATTCCTGGGCACTTTTTTTTAAATAAGTATGCTGAGATTGTAAAAGATGAGATTAGAAAAAACGGGTGCGTGCCGTTTGAATTTAATACAATCGGAGTTGATGATGGGATTGCAATGGGGCATGATGGTATGCTTTATAGCTTGCCTAGCCGTGAAATTATTGCAAACTCAATTGAGACTGTAATGAATGCTCATAAACTTGATGCAATGATTGCCCTTCCAAACTGCGATAAAATCACTCCTGGAATGGTAATGGGAGCGCTTAGAGTAAATGTGCCAACAATCTTTGTAACCGGTGGTCCTATGAGAGCTGGACATTTGCCAGATGGGACTCCAATTGATTTAGCGAGTGTGTTTGAGGGGGTTGGTAAATTTGAAAAGGGTGAGATTGATGAAGATAAGCTTTATCAGTTAGAGTGCCTTGCGTGTCCTGGTGGTGGAAGTTGTAGCGGGATGTTTACGGCAAATAGTATGAATACATTAATTGAAGCTATGGGAATAGCTCTTAAAGGAAACGGGACTATTTTAGCACTTACGCCTGAGAGAGAAGAGTTACTTAGAAAAGCTGCAAGAAGAATTTGTGAAATTGCAAAAGATGAAAAACTTAGCGAACAATACAGAATAAGAAACATCATAAACGAAAAAGCGATTCATAACGCTTTTGTTGTTGATATGGCAATGGGTGGAAGTTCAAATACGGTTTTACATATGATGGCGATTGCAAAAGAAGCTGGGGTTGATTTTGACCTTGCAAAGATTAATGAGATTGCACGCCACACAGCCCACATTGCAAAAATTTCACCTTCACTTCAAACTATCCATATGGAAGATATCCACAGAGCCGGTGGAATAAGTGCGGTGATGAAAGAAATTAGTAAAAGAAGCGATACAATTTTATACCTTGATAATCCGGTAATTGAGGGTGGAGTTGTAGCCGATAGGCTAAAAGATGCCGAGGTTAAGGATTATAGCGTAATTCATCCGGTTGATAATCCTTATAGCGAAGTTGGAGGGCTTGCAATTTTGTTTGGTAACTTGGCACAAGAGGGATGCGTTATTAAAACTGCTGGGATTACTGGAAGCAGAAAATTCACAGGAAAAGCGGTATGCTTTAACTCTCAGCAAGAAGCTATTGAAGGAATTACAAGCGGAAAAGTTAAAGAGGGGGATGTTGTTGTTATTAGATATGAAGGTCCAAAAGGCGGTCCTGGAATGCAAGAGATGCTTGCACCTACTTCTCTTATAATGGGAATGGGGCTTGGAGATAAAGTAGCTTTAATTACCGATGGTAGATTCTCAGGTGCTACTAGGGGACTTAGTGTCGGGCATATTAGCCCAGAAGCAGCTGAGGGCGGAATGATTGGACTACTTAAAGATGGAGATATAATAGAGATTGATGTTGATAATTTCTCAATTAATGTAAAACTAAGTGATGAAGAGATTGAAAAGAGAAAAAAAGAGTTCAAACCTATTAAAAAAGATGTACCCGGCAGATGGCTAAGACAATATAGAGCACTTGTTACAAATGCAAGTAACGGAGCGATTTTAAAAGCGGATTAGGAGGATTACTCCTCCTCTACTTCTATTGCTTGATATTTATAAATTGTTGGGTGAAACTTCAAACAATCTCCTGGAAGTCCAGCTTTTACACAAAGGTGAGCAAAAAATAAATCAAATAGTGGTAATTCATTCCATACTGTTGGAAGGAATGTTGCTTGATGATTACCAAGTTGGAGTATGATTCCATCAACTCCTGGGCGAATTTTGCGTCTTAAATCTTCAATATCTTCATAATCTACTTTTTGTGGAATTGTAAGCACGCTAACTTCAATTTTGACTTTATCAAACTCTTCGGGTCTTAGCGGTGGGAATCTTGGGTCAGAAAAAGCGGCTGCTTTTGCATTTTCAATTACATCATCAATCATTGGGCGATAAGGGAGTATTGAGCCAATGCATCCTCTAAGATTTGAGCCTCTTGGTTTATCTTTTAGTTTTAAAGTAACAAAGGTAGCTCTTTTTTCTCCAAGCCAAGGGTATTTACTTAGCCACTCTTCTTTGTTTATAAGTTTTTTACCTTCAAATTCTTCTAAAATTGATAATCTTGCAAGTTTTGGCAAGATTTTATACTTTTCCATCTCCTCTCCTTAAAAGTTTTATTTTATTATATCACAAAAATTGAGTTAATATTTATAAATTTTTTTATAAATTGGACCTTTTTTAGTGAGAGTAGATGCATAGAGGTATATTTCAGAAGAGATAGAAAAGGAGAAGTTTTCCCATTTTTTGAGTTTTAGATTGAATTCTTCTTTGTTGTTTATCTCTTTAATTCTGCAAAGAGTAATATGAGGAATAAATGATTTATCATTTGAGAGGTTAAACTCTTTATTGATTTTTTCGTTTATCTCTTTTAAGTCGTTTGTTACTTTTAAAAATAGCACCTTTTCACTAAAAGTCCCAAGCCCTTTTATTTTTATTTCGACTTTTGAGAGATTAAGAGGTTTTTGATATTTTTTTGCGTCATCTTCACCTATAAATTTATAAGTTAGATGTAAATTCCATCCCTCAACCCATTTTCCTTTTATGCATCCTTTAAAATCTTCTTTTATGGTTTGATAAGTTGGAAGTGAGATTGGGGAGGCTATAAAAAGTCTCATTGGAAAATCTTTGAGATAATATAAAAAATAAGACTTAAAATAACGCTTATTAAGATTGATGAGGTAATTGGAAAATAAAAGATAAAATTCTCTTTTTTTATCACGATATCTCCTGGTAAATGAAAAAGGGGGAAGTCTTTAAAAAAGTAGAGTAATAAACCAATAATTATAAAGACTACCCCAATAAAAATGAAAATTTTAGCCATTAATCAAGCTTTGGACCAGCTTTTTCATACTCTTTGCCTTCTGGTACATCTTCATATCTTTTAAAGTTATCAATAAACATTTTAGCAAGTTTTCTTAGTTGTTTGTCATACGCTTCTTTATCTTCCCAAGTGTTTCTTGGATTTAATACTTTTGTATCAACTCCTGGAAGTTCTTTTGGTATTTTTAAGTTAAATACCGGCAAAGTTTCAAATTCAGCTTTTTCAATGCTTCCATCAAGAATTGCGTTAATGCAAGCTCTTGTATCTTTAATGCTCATTCTTTTTCCAACTCCATAAGGTCCACCAGTCCATCCTGTGTTTACAAGATAAACATTTACTCCGTGTTTGTCTATTTTTTCTCCAAGAAGTTTTGCATAAACGGTTGGATGAAGCGGTAAAAACGGCTCACCAAAACACGCACTAAATGTAGCAACAGGCTCTGTAATTCCTCTCTCAGTTCCAGCAACTTTTGCGGTGTATCCACTAAGGAAATAATACATTGCTTGCTCTTTTGTAAGTTTAGATACCGGAGGTAATACTCCAAACGCATCAGCTGTTAAAAAGATAATATTTTTTGGATGATCGCCTTGGAGTGTGCATTCGTGATTTTTGATATGTTCAATTGGGTAAGATACCCTTGTGTTTTCGGTTTTACTTGAATCTGTAAAATCAACTTCTCCATTCTCTTTTACTACTACATTTTCAAGCAAAGCCCCTCTTTTTATTGCGTTATAAATCTCAGGTTCACTCTCTTTATCAAGATTGATTACTTTTGCATAACATCCACCCTCAAAGTTAAATACTCCATTATCATCCCAGCCGTGTTCATCATCTCCAATTAACTTTCTTTTTGGGTCAGTTGATAGAGTAGTTTTTCCAGTTCCAGATAATCCAAAGAATAAAGCGACATCTCCCTCTTCCCCAACATTTGCCGAGCAGTGCATTGAGAGTTTGCCTTCAAGTGGGAGCCAGTAATTCATCATAGTGAAAATTCCTTTTTTCATCTCTCCACCATACATTGTTCCACTCATTATCGCTAAATTATCTTCAATGTTAAATGCTACGAAAATGTCGCTATTTAAGCCATCTTCTTTCCAGTTAGGATATCTTGCAGGACCAGCTACTAAGAAAGTAAAATCGGGTTTAAAGTTTTTGAGTTCTTCTTTGGTTGGTAAGATAAACATATTCATAACAAAATGTGCTTGCCAAGCAATTGGAGTTACAAATCTAATTGCACGTCTAGACTCTTTACTTGCTCCAACAAATACATCAACAACATAAAGTTCATCATATTTGCTAAGTTCATCTTTTGTAAATTTTTCAAGTTTTTTAAAAACTTCTGGCGAGATTGGCTGGTTAATCTCTCCCCATGCTATGTATTGTTCGCTTGGAGGTTGTTTTACGAAGTATTTGTCTTTTGGGCTTCTTCCTGTGAATTCACCAGTATCAACAGCAGTTGCTCCGTGAGCCGTTTTAACTACTTCACCTCTTTTTAAGCTATCTTCAATGATTTTATCATAATTTGGATTATGAATGACCTTTTTTGTTTTTATACCTATTTTTTCAAGTTCCTTCATAATGTTCTCCTATTAAGTGTGGTTGTATGGATTGAAATTATAACAAATTACAACATTGCGAGAAGTTTTTTTTGCTTCATAAAGTTTTTTATCGGCTTTGTCTATTAAAGTTTGGATAGTGTCATCTTTACTTAGCTCAGCAATACCACAGCTTATTGTAATATTGAGTTTTTTCTCTTTGCAAAAGTTTTTTTTCTCTACTTCTTTTCTAAAATTTTCCAGTTTTTCATACGCTTTTTTTATTGGAGTAAATGGCATAACAATCAAAAACTCTTCTCCCCCATATCTTATAACATCATCGCTTTGGAAGTGCTCTTTTAGCAAATTTGCAATCTCTTTTAATACGCAATCTCCTATTAAATGTCCATAAGTGTCGTTTATTTTCTTAAAAAAATCTATATCTACCATTGCTACGCTAAGTGGAACACTATATTTTTTTGCTTCTTCAATCTTTTGGGAGAGATATTTTTCTAAATATTCCCTGTTGTGAAGTTTTGTTAGAGGGTCTATTAATACTTTTTGATGGAGGTTTTTATTTTCTTCTTCGAGCTCTTTTAACATAAGCTCTTTTTGCAAAGAGATGCTAATTGGCATTGAGATTTTATCAAAAAGTATTCTTATTAAGTTTATTTGATGTTTTGTGAGTTTTCTTTTTGTCCAAAGATAGATATATCCAACTTGCTCATTATCTTGGGTGAGGATTTGAGTGTAAGAGTAATCAATGCTATTTTTTTCTATCTCTTTTAAAGTATCATTCTTAAACTCAAAGCAGTGGAGTTTCCCAGAGATTGGAGATATGCCGCAAAATTCTATTTTTATTATCGTTGGAAGGACTTTTTTTAGGTTATTAAATAAATTTCTTAAAATTATTTCAATTTTGCTTCCTGAGATTGTATCTTGAAAAAATTTTTTTAAAACTTCATCAATTGCGTTTAGTGTTTTTAAATCACTCTCATATGTATCCATTAAATAAAGTCCGCAATCAAGTTTTTTTAATTTTTCAATTAATGGTTTTATAAACTCTTTTTTAATAATTGAGCCGTGTTGAGGAGCTATCATTTGAGGGTCTTTTTTTTCTACTTGACTTAGGGCAAAATTTAATACTTCATTGGTTGGGATGTAGTGTTTGTGAAATAGTTTTGCAGCTTCAAAGTATTCATCTACATCATCAACAAAGAGTTTAAATTCTTTCGTAAGTCCCCCAAATAAGTCGCTTGAAAATAAAATTTCACTTTTTTTATCGTAAGTGCAAAATGCCCCTGCAAAGTGAGCATATGGAGTAAAAATAAATTCAAGCTCCCTATCTCCTGCTTTTAGCTTCCAATCGTGCTTATCTACTAAATAAAAAGGAGTTTTCCACTGATAATGCTTTAAGAGCATTTCTGTTCGCCAATGAGTTACAATATATCGTTTACCTTGTGGAAAGAGAGTTTCAAGAGTAGAATAGCATCCTACAATGTCTGGGTCTTGGTGGTGCATAATTATGTATTTAATATCCCTTAGCTTGATAAGAGATGTTATTTTTTCTAATACAACTGGAAAAGTTATCATACTTCCTGGGTCAATTAAGATTGATTCATCTTTATTTCTTATAAGATAGACATGACATTGAAAAGGGTCATTTGGTATAACATACCCAACCCAAAAAATTTCATCCCCTATCTCTATTGGTTTTGAGTAATCCATGGCTTTCCTTTTTTAATTTTTTTGCTTCTTTCCAAAATTTATAAAGAGCTTTTTTCTCCTGCCAAGATAATTTATAATAAATTATCTTTTCTAAATATTCTCTTGCTTCTTTATAGCTTAGAGAGGTTTTTTTTAGGTATGGTTTTAAAATGTAATAAGGAATTTTTTGTTTTGATTTTAAAAATTCTTTTATAAGTTTTTCATATTTTTTTTCATTTTTGTTTACGCAAAAAAGTGCAAAAACAAATGGGAGATTATATTTCTCAAACCAAATTTTTGCTAAATCTTTGCACCCTTTTTCTTTAAATGCTTTATCTCCAATAACTACTCTTCCTTCTTGGTTTAGGATTTTTGCTAAAATATTTGATGTTTGGGATTCTTTATCTTCTCCTTGACCCGGGCATACTAATACGCTTTTTACTCTATTTTTTGCTGCGATTCCAACATTAAAGCATTTTTTGTTTTTTGCTTTTATTGATGAGATAAAAGCTGCCTCAATTTGTTTTTTTTCAAATAATTTATTGATGTAAGCTGGATAACTACTATAAACTCTTATCCCTTTTTTTTTCAAAAATTGATAAAATGGCAAAAGGTTTAAATAGTTAATATGTCCAATTTTCATAATGCCCTTTTTTTTTATTATTTTAACATAAAGGATAAAAATGGTAAAAGTAGAGTTTTTAGGACCAATTCAAAAAGAGCCAATTGAAGTAGATGTAAAGAATTTAAAAGAGCTAAAAGAGGTTTTAAATAAAGATGAAGAGTTAAAAGAGTGGCTTAGAGTCTCAGCTGTTGGGGTAAATGATAAGATTGTAACTAACTTAGATACTCCGCTAAAAGATGGTGATAGAGTTGTGATATTACCCCCAGTTTGTGGAGGATAGATTAAAGGGTTTTTAGTTTATGGAGTATTCTGGCTTACTAAAAAAATATCAAATGAAGTTGGATTATTAAGGAGTGTAAATGGTAGAGATTTATAAAGGAGGAATTCCTGTAATTGAAGTTTTGGATAGGTGGTATAGTGAGTTTAAAGATGGATATGGAGCTATGATTCCTTTTATTGGGATTGTAAGAAGAGATAAGGGGATTGATGGGCTTAGTTTTGATTTGTATTTGCCTATGCTTAATGAGTGGTTTAAGAAGTGGGAAAATTTGCCAGATGCAAAGATTGTAATGGCTCATAGTTTTGGGGATGTTAGAGTAGGGGAGAGTAGTTTTTTGTGTGCGGTTTTTACAAAACATAGAGAAGAGGGATTTAGATATATTAAAGAGTTTGTAGAGGATTTTAAAGCCAACGCTCCTATTTGGAAGTATGATTTAGTAAATGGAAAAAGAATTTTTGCAAAGGATAGGGCAAAAATATTAAAAGGGGCTGGACTTTTAGAGGATTAAAAATCCAATTAATGCTATTAATCCTTCACATAAAAATAAATTCTCCCCATAAAGCATCCCTGAAATTATACTTCCAATAAAAGCAGCCGCTCCATAAGCAATCCCTGCATAAAATTGTTGGGCAAGGGTTTTATTTTCATAGGTTTTGGAAAGATATAAGAGGGCTGAGGTGTGAAATATCGCAAAAGAGAAAGCGTGGATTAATTGAGTTAAGGCTACTATAAAGATATTTGATGCAAAAAAATTTAATACAATCCATCTAATGGCGGTTAAGAGTATAGAAATTTTTATCCAAAAAATAGGAGAAAATTTATCAATGAACTTATGCTGAAAGATAAAAACTAAAATCTCAGCACTAACTCCAATTGCAAAAAGCCATCCAATATACTCTTTATCAATTCCGTGACTTATCTCATAAATTGTGAAAAAGTTATAAAATCCTCCAAAACTGATTTGCATTAAAATAACGGCTAACCAAAACCTCCAAGCTTTTTTAAAATCAATTGGGGCGTTTGATTTTTTGATAGTTTTATCTTCTAAAAAGTATAAAGAGACTAAGTTTGTAATAGTCATTAAGATTATAAAAGCGTAAACTAAATTTACTTTTATATAAGAGAAGATTATTCCAAAGAGCATAAACCCTATACTTCCAAAAAGCCTTGCTTGTCCATAGCGGGTATTTAATTTGGCAATTGCAATTGCTTCAATATAAGGGAAAACTACGCTAAAACTTGCCCCAATTAAAAAAAACGCCAAAATTATGAAAAAAAAATTTTTGGTTAATATTAAAAATGACGCGAGGGTTGAGATGATTAAGGAGATTAAAAAATCTTTTTTGATTAGGGGTTTTTTAAGAAAAATAAAAGGAGTTATAAATCTTGCTATTGGCATCATTGCAAAAATAATTCCAATTTCAAAGGGTGAGAATCCAATGCTTTGAAAATATTTTGGTAAGAAAATTACATAATCGCCTATTAATGCGAAAAAAAGGAAATAATATAAACTAAGAGTTATAAAAAATCTACTTTTCAAGGGCTTTTTTTATTGCAGTTATATATTTTTCTTTGTTAAATTGAGGGTATGTGAAATCTCTTTTTTTTTCACAAAAGCTTGCTCCGCTCCACCATGGGTCGTTTTTGTAGCGGGGGATAATGTGAAAATGAAGGTGTGGCATTTGATTGCCAAGGGAAGCTATATTTACTTTATCTGGGTTTAGCTCTTTAATCATAACTTTTTCAATCTTTTTGATAAGGAGCATGAGTTTTATAGCATCTTCATCGCTTAAATCGCTAAACTCTTTAATATGTTTTTTGGTAATTACTCTTATGTATCCTGGAATTTCATCAACTAAAATGATTTTTATAAAATTATCTTCATAAATAAAGTCTCTCAAAGAGCAAAGAGGACAACTCATTGGTTTCCTCTGCTCCCTGGTTTTACTGGCTTGCTTCCAGCTTTGCACATTGGACACTCATTTGGTTCATACACTTCAAAATCAAAGTCATCCAGTGCGAAAAATGGTTTATCTTCTGGGAGTTTGCACTCTTTTTTTCTCTCACTCTTTCCGTTTATCCTCTTACAAACTCCTCTGTTTGCAATAGCACTAAATCCTACAACCTTAGCTCCTCTTTTTTCAATCTCTCTTGCAGCTTCCATAGCAGACCCGCCGGTTGTAATAATATCTTCACAAATCAATACCTTCTCCCCAGGCTTTACTTCAAAACCTCTTCTTAGGGTCATCTCACCTTTTACTCTTTCGGTAAAAATAAACCTAACTCCAAGGGCTCTTGCAAGCTCATATCCAGCAAGAAGCCCTCCAATTGCCGGTGAGCATACGGTATCTACCTTTATCCCGGCGTCAATAATTTGCTTTGCAAGCTCTTTTGCCAATTTTTCTGCAACTTCTGGATGTTCAAGCACCCTTGCACTTTGAAGATAATACTCACTATGCTTTCCGCTACTTAGTAAAAAGTGCCCTTTGAGCAATGCTCCATATTTTTCGTAAATCTCTTTTACATTCATATTAAACTTTCATAACATCGTCAATTTTTTTATTTACAATCTCATCTACTTTGCTTACAAACTCATCAGTAATTTTTTGCACTTCTTCAAGTCCTCTTTTTTGCTCATCTTCTGTTATTGCTTTATCTTTAAAGAGTTTTTTGATTTTGTCGTTTGCTTCTCTTCTTACATTTCTTATTGCGATTTTTGCTTTTTCACCAAACTCTTTGGCTTTTTTTGCCTGTTTTTTTCTCTCTTCTTCTGTCATTGGTGGAAAGTAGAGTTTAATTGTATCTCCATCATTGTTTGGATTTGCTCCTACATTTGCTTCTTGAATTGCTTTTTCAATTGAATTTATGATAGATTTATCCCAAGGGCTTATAACAATTGTAGTTGCATCTACTGCGTTTATGTTTGCTACTTGGTTTAGTGGAGTTGGAGTTCCATAGTATTCTACTTTAATTCCATCTAAAACATGAATTGAAACTCTACCAGTTCTTAGTGTGTTTAAATCTTTTTTTAATACTTCAATACTTTTTTGCATATGCTCTCTTGCATAATCAAACACTTCTTTCATTTCTCCTCCTTTATTATCATTTTTGAAATTATTTTATAATTATATCTTATGATAAGTCTGTTTCTGTATTTTTTGAGTGGAAAGTTTAAGTTAGTAGAGAAAAAACCGTTTTTTAAAGGGATTTTATAAATCCATCCCATCTTTGTAAGGTATAAATTTATATAAGGGACTTTATCATAAATTTTTCCCGATACTTTTATGATTTTGTTTTTGGATTTTGTAATGTTTATATTGGCGTGAAGTCTTTTTAATTTTAGTTTTTTGGTTATATTTGTTTTTCCTGTTAGCGCTATTCTATCCATATCATCAAGAGGAGTGGTAAAGTCAATAACTCCTGGGTTTTGATTTACAATGTATGGGAAAAATTTTTTAATAATTTTTTTTACCCTCTTATCATATTCTCCATAAGGGTAGCTATAAATTTTTGGTATATACCCAATCTCTTTTTTAAAAATTTCAATCGCTTTTTTTGTATCATCTATTATCTCTTTGTTGCTTAATTTTGCAAGATGAGGATGAGAGAAGCTATGAACTCCAAGTTCTCCATGTTTTTTAGCTTCTCTTACCTCATCCCAGCTCATAAAATCGCCCCATTTTTCGGTTGTCGCTTTTGTATAGACAAAGAGAGTAAAAGGATAGTTGTATTTTTTAAAAAGCGGGAGCCCGTTTTTGTAAAAGCTTTTATAGCTATCATCAATTGTAAAAACTACAATTTTATCAATTGGTTTTTTATTTTTTATCATTTTGATTAGGGTTGAGAGTGTTACGACTTTGTAGTTGTGGGATTTTAAAAATTCAAAATAGTTTCTCAGTTGAGCGGTTTGGGTGTTTGTAGATGGGTAGCGGGGGTCGTTAATTCTATGAAGTACAAAGATATGAGCATCTCCAAAGAGGAGAGATGCTAAAAAAATTAATAAAAATCTCACTTAACCGGTGCCTGAGGGATTGGGATTTGTTTTTCTATTTTCACTTTATCAAGGGCTGATGTGTTTGATTGTTTGTTGTATAGATAAACCAGAGTTAGAGTATTTAGCACAAATAAAAGTCCTAAAATCATAGTCGCTTTTGTCAAAAAGTTCATAGGTCCGCCTGCGCCAAATACCGAGTTGTTCGAAGATGAATATGCACCAAGTCCCATTGATTCTGAGCGTTGAAGTAATACTAAAATGGTAATTGCTATTACAAGTACTATTTGAACAATCATTAAAAATCCAGTCATTATAAGCCTTTTTTGATAAAATTATATCAAAATAAAAAACTACTATCTCTTTTTAAGGTGAGTTTATGCCAAAAAGTTTTGATAAATATGCATTTAGTTATGAAAAATATAACTCTATTCAAAAATCACTTATAAGGCGGTATATAAATCTTCTCTCAAATAGGGTTGTGGATTTAGGGTGTGGGAGTGAGGGGCTTTGTAAATATAGGAATTTTGATTTTTATCTTGGAATTGATAAAAGTGAAGAGATGCTAAAAAGAAATCCTTGCAATACTCTTCTTTGTGATTTTGATGATATGGAGTGTTTTGAGAGGTTAAAGGAGTTTGAATTTGATGAGATTGTCTCTTTTTCAGCTCTTCAATGGTCAAGGGATTTAAAAAAAGTGTTTGAAAATATTGCTTTATTTAAAAAACCTTTTACCTTAGCCCTTTTTACTTCCAATACTTTCAAAAATCTTCATAGTTTTTTAGGAGTTAAGTCCCCAATTTATTCAAAAGAGGAGATTTTAGAGTATTCTAAAATTTTATCTCCAAGGGTTGAGGTTTTAAGATTTAAAAAGGAGTTTAAAACTTCAATTGAGATGTTAAGATATATAAAACTCTCGGGGGTAAATCCTAAAAAGATGGCTGGTATAAAAAAATTAAGAGAGATTTGTAAGAAAAATTTGATAAAAGAGCTTGAATTTGAGGTTATTGTTCTAAAATCTTGATTATCTCCTTTTCAATTTCATAAAGGTTATATCTTGCGTCTTTGAATTTTTCAGATGTATTTGTATCAATTAATTTAAAAAGCTCCTCTAATACTCTCGCACTCTCTTGGCTTCTTTTTAGGTTTGAGATTATTATCTCTTCTAAGGAATTTTTATTAAGTTCAGATTTAGTGGATGGTTTTAAGATATCGTTTTTTGCATCTCTTGATAATACTACTTCTTTGTAATTTGGGATTTTAATATGGCGGATTGATTTTAACTCTTTTGCAAGGGGAGAGGAGAATTCATATCTTAAAATATCCTCAACAACCCTTATCCCCTCTTTAAATCTGTTAAAGTTTGCGTCAATTGTCCTTAGGGCTTTACTCTTCATTGTTTAAAAATCCAAGTATTTGTAAAAGTGAGATAAAAAGGTTTAGAAAATCAAGATACAAACTAACAGCCGCTTCAATTTCATTTGTTACATTTCCTCTTATAATGTTTTGAGTATCATAAAGGATAAAAAAGCTAAATAATATTGCACTAACTGATGCAATAATTAATTGGAGCAAAGGCAGATGTAAAAAGATATTAATAAGCCCGGCTACCACTACTATAATTAAAGTAATAAACAAAATTTTACCCATTGTAGTAAAGTCTCTTTTTGTATTCATTGCAAAGACAGTTAGTGCAAAAAAGGCTATTGCACTAAGTAAAAAAGCTTCTCCAATTACATATCCAAGCCCTTTTGATATAAAAAGTGCAAGGGTTGGAGCAAGCGTAAATCCGCTCATAAATGTAAAGGCAAAAAGTAAGATAAGATTAAGAGGGGATTTGTCTTTTGCAAACATTAAGCCAAAAAGCAAAACAAACTCCAAAATCACACTTCCCCAATATGCAAAGCTAAGACCGTTTTGAGAGATTAAATATCCAACCATTCCAATCCCAACATAAGCTCCAACGGCACCTGCTATCAAACTTCCAGCTACCAACTGATAAACTCTTTTTACAAAAGCGTTGATATTGCTAATTTCGGTTGCTTTGGTTGTTGTGTTTTGTGTTTGAATAGAAGCGTTTTGGTTGTAATTACTTCCAAAATCTTTTGATGAAAATTTCATAACTCTCCTTTTTTTCTTAATTATAACATATATTTTCTTAAAACCTCTGGAATTTCTACTTTTCCATCTTTTGTCTGGAAATTCTCCATTATCGCTACAAGAGTTCTACCAACTGCTAAACTACTCCCATTTAGAGTATGCACAAGGCGATTTTTTTTGCCATCTTTAAATCTGATTTTTGCCCTTCTTGATTGAAAATCACGGGTATTGCTAATTGAGCTTATTTCTCTGTATCTGTTTTGAGATGGAATCCAAACTTCAAGGTCAATAGTCTTTGCTGCACTAAATCCAAGGTCCCCTGTGCAAAGCATAACTTGGCGATAAGGTAGGTTTAATTTTTCAAGGGCTTTACTTGCAACTTCTACCATCTCTTCAAATACCTTATTACTATCTTCTGGGCGTGTAATTGCTACAAGCTCAACCTTATCAAATTGATGCTGGCGTATTATCCCTTTTGTATCTTTACCATAGCTTCCAGCCTCTTTTCTAAAACAAGGCGTATAAGAAGTTAGCTTTATTGGCTTTGTTAAATCGCTGATAATCTCATCTCTAAAAAGGTTAGTTAATGGCACTTCTGCTGTTGGAATTAAGTATAAGTCCTCATCTTCAATTTTAAACAAATCCTCTTTAAATTTTGGAAGTTGACCAGTTCCAGTCATTGTAGTCTCATTTACCATCAAAGGCACCCAAACTTCTTCAAATCCATATCTTTTATTATGGTCTAAAAAGAAGTTAATTAATGCCCTCTCAATTCTTGCAGCTTCATTTTTCATAACAACAAATCTACTCTTTGCAAGTTTTACCCCTCTTTTAAAATCAAGCCAATTTAATTTTTCTCCAAGCTCATCGTGAGATTTTACTTCAAAATCAAATTTTGGAATTTCTCCTACTCTTTTAATCTCTACATTATCATTTTCATCTTTTCCAACCGGCACATCGCTATCTGGAATATTTGGAATGGATAAAGCTAAGATATTTAGTTTTTCTTCTATTGATTTTAATTTTTTATTTAGCTCTTCAAGCTCTTTTTTTATATTACTTACTTCATTTTTGATTTTCTCAGCCTCTTCTTTTTTACTCTCTCTTATCAAGACTCCAATCTGTTTTGAGAGGGTATTTCTTTTTGCTTGGAGATTTTGGATTTTTGTTGTAATCTCTTTTTTCTCTTCAAAAAGCTTTTTTACTTTCCTTAAAAGCTCCTCTTCAACCCCTTTTAGTCTTAATCTTTGTGAAATGGTTTCAAAATCTCTCTCTAATGCTTTTAAATCTATCATTTTTACCCTTTTTTTGTTGAAGTTTGCTATAATTATTACATAAAATTGTATTTTAACAAAAAGGTGAGTTATGAAAAAAGTTTGTAAAAGTATTTTGTTATTAGGGCTTGTTTCATCATTATTTGCAACTTCTTTTAAAGTAGGAGCGCTTTTACCGCTTAGTGGGAGAATGGGAGATTTGGGTAAAAGAACTCTTGATGGAATGAGATGGATTTATCAATATTACAATAGATTTAAAACCGGAGATAATATTAAGATTTTAACAGTAGATAACCAAAGTGATAAAATTGCAACAAAAAATGCATACTCAAAGCTTGTTTATGAAAATAAGGTTGTAGCGGTTGAGGGACCTTTAATTTCGGAAAATGCAGTAGTTATAAAAAGAATTGCCGATGCTACTTTTACTCCAACTGTTACTCCGTTTGCAACTGATAAAAGAGCTACTGCTGGAAGCAAGGTAGCAAGTAGGGTATCGTTTGTTGATGTTTTTGAAGCCGAAGCTGCTGCAAGGTATGCGATTAAGAATAAAGTTAAGAAAGTAGCTATTTTTGCAGATATGAAGCAAGGATATTCTGTTAGACTTACTTCTATTTTTAGAAATACTTTGCATAAAATTAAAAAATATGGAGTTTTGACAAAAGTTTTATTTATATCAACTGGACAAAAAAACTTCTCTTCTCAAATTTCAGCGCTTGCTCAATTTAAACCAGATTTTATCTATTTGCCACTTTATGCGCCAGAAGCTGCTATGATTGTAAGAGGAATAAGGAAAGCTGGTATTGATGCAACTATTCTTGGGTCAAGCGGTATTGGGGATGCGTTTTATTTTTCAAAACTTGCAGGAATTGCAGCAAATGGAGTTTTATATACATCTCCATTTGATTACTCTCGCCCTCCAACTCCCCTCTCAAAAAGATTCATAAGAGAGTTTAAAGCAAAATATCATCGTTTGCCTGGACCTTATGAAGCAACGGGGGTTGATGCTTATTTATTGATTTATTATGCGTTGGCTAAATGTGATAATTCACAAAATAAAGCATCTCTTCAAAAGCTTAGAAAATGTGTTGCTTGGAATATAAGACACGCAAGACATATTGAAGGAGTTACTGGATATATTACAATCAATCCAAGGACTGGTAATCCAGTTAGTAAATCAGTTTATATTGAAGAAATTGCGAATGGTAAACCAGTCTTTGTTGATATGTTCAAACCAAATAGGTAGATAGATTAAAATGAAAGTAGTTGGAATATTGTTGGCTCTTTTTGCTTTTATTTTTGCAAGAGAGATAAAAGTTGGGGTTTTACTCCCGTTTAGTGGAGTTTTTTCTGATTTTGGAAATCAGATAAAAAGAGGACTTAATGTAATTTATATACATCATCAATTTCTTCCAAATGGAGATAGGGTTAAGATAATTTTTATGGATAATAGTAGTGATAAAACTCAAACAATTCTTGGGTATAAAAGACTTGTAAACGAAGGTGTTGTAGCGGTTGTTGGACCTTTTTCTTCTTCAAATTCAATTTCTGTAAAAAGAGAAGTTAACAAAGATAGAGTTGCAATTGTTTTACCAGTAGCAACTAGTCCAAAAGTTACAAAAGGAAGTGATTATGTTACAAGAGTTTGTTATACCGATTTAGCCCAAGGTAAGGTGCTTGCAAAGTATGCCCTAAATCATAATTGGAAAAAAGTTTTTATGGTTGTTGATATTAAGCAGCAATACTCAGTTGGACTCTCTCAGGCTTTTAACAAATACTATCATAAAAAAGGACTTTATCCAAAATCTGGGACTATTTATACTAATATGAAAAATTTTAATCCTTTAATTTCAAGAATTCCAAAAGATGTTGATGTTGTGTTTTTGCCTTTGTATGCAAACGAAATTGGGCTTTTTTTAAAAGAGTTTAGGAGTCAAGGATTTAAGTCTAATGTGTTAGCAGGAGATGGAGTTATTGTAAAAGTTGTTAAGAATTTAGCAAAAGAGAAAGCAAATGGGCTTACTTTTACAACTCATTTTGATGTAAGGAAGCCTCTTACAAATAAAGCTAAGATATTTATTGAAAAATACAAAGAGAGGTATAATGAAATGCCATCAGCCTTTTCAGCACTTGGGGTTGATGCATACTTAATAATTTATGAGGCACTTAAAAAGTGTGATACTTCAAAAAATATATCTTATCTTAGAGAGTGTGTAAGTGAAAATATAAGAAACACTATCAACTTAGAGGGAGTTACTGGTAAAATTACTATAAATTCAACTACTGGAAATCCTATAAATAAGCCAATAATTTTTGAAGAAATAGATAATAAAGGTTCAAAAGTTATAGGAGTTGAGAGGTAATTTGATATAATTTTTTAAAACTATTAAGGAGAGGAATTGAAAAAACCAAAGGTTGAGATTATTGATGAAGAGGTAAGATTTGAGGATGTTAATTCAAGTGGGCGTCCGGTTGTATCACAAACTGACTTAAAAGGGATAATTACTTATACAAATTCAGTGTTTAGAGCACTTTCTGGATATGAAAAGGGGGAGATGGTAGGGCGTTCTCACAATATTGTAAGACATCCAGATATGCCAAAATCTGTTTTTAAAGATATGTGGGATACTATTCAAAGAGGAGAGACTTGGAAGGGGGTTGTTAAGAATTTGAGAAAAGATGGAAGGTATTATTGGGTAGAAGCAGTTATTACTCCTATTTTTGATGATGATGGTAATATTATAGGTTACTCTTCGGCAAGAAAAAGTGTAAGTGATGATACAAAAGCTTTTTATGAAGCTAAGTATAAAGAGATGAGAGAAAAAGAACTTCAAAAAGAGAAGAAGTAAGGGTTTACCCAAAGGGAATAAAAATATGAGAATAGATTTTTTTATACAGCAGTTTATTAACTCTTTATCGCTTGGAAGTTTGTATGCGTTAGTTGCTATTGGCTATACAATGATTTATGCCGCTATTAGAGTGATTAATTTTGCTCATGGGGATGTTATGATATGGGGTGCTTTTATCTCTTTGATTATTATGGGGCTTATATTTAATTGGCAAGAGATTGAGATGAATAATGTCTCATTTTATACTTTCTCAGCATCAAACTTCTTAGCTACTCTTTTTGTATCCCTTTTGGGAATGTTAATTTATGTTTTAGTATATCGGCCTCTTTTAGATAAGAAAGCTCCGCGTATTACTATGTTAATTGCTGCTATTGCAGTCTCTTTTTTTCTTGAATCTTTATTTAATGTAATTGCAAACAATCTCTTAGGAGGTTCTTTTCAAACTTTCTATTTTCCAAGATTTTTTGGAATCATTTTATATCTTGGAGATGCTACTATTTCAATTACGAGTTTGATTATTCCAATTGTTGTTTTGGTTATGGTTTCTATATTAATTTATATTATGAAAACTCACAAAATTGGAATTGCAATTAGAGCTTTATCATATGATATTGAAATGGTAAAGCTTATGGGTATTAATACCAATTTGTTGATTTCAATTATCTTCTTTGTAAGCTCAGCATATGCTGGGGTTGGGGGAATTTTTTATGCGATTGAGTTTCCAAGTATTGACCCTTATATGGGAATTTTTCTTGGGTTAAAAGCTTTTGCAGCAGCGGTAATTGGAGGGATTGGAAGTATTGGTGGAGCGGTTATTGGCAGTTTTATTTTGGGGTTTGTTGAGACGATGTTGCCAGGCTTTTTTCCATCTCTTGGAGGATGGAAGGATGCGTTTGCGTTTATTTTGTTAATTTTTATTTTACTCTTTAAGCCTACTGGCATTTTGGGTAAAGATTTTGAGAGACAAAGGTTTTAATGTGAAGAAATTGAGGACGCTAACTCCATTTGAATACTTTTCAATCGTTATTGGGGTTAGTGCATTATTTATTTCGTTTTTACTTTTTTCATCCGTAACTTTTAATCAATATACTCTAACCGTTCTTGGATATATTTATATTTTTGTTATTTTGGCAGTTAGTTATAATCTTATTAATGGAGTTGCTGGTCAATTTAGCTTAGAGCCAAATGGATTTGTGGCAATTGGAGCATATGTTACGGCTATTTTGATTTTATCTCCTGAATTAAAAGAAGAGATTTTTATGTTAAGTTCTCCTTATCCTTTTATAAAGGATGTTTATGTTCCAAATCCGTTTTTGGTGCTTATAATTAGTGGATTGGTAGCCGCTTTTATTGCGCTTCTTGTCTCTTTTCCAGTATTTAGAGTAAGAGGTGATTATTTAGCAATCGTTACTCTTGGGTTTGGATTTATTATAAGGACTATTTTAATTAATTATCCTTCAATTTCAAATGGAGCAATGGGAATTGATTCTGTTCCAGATTTTGCAAGTTATATTTTTATTGGAGTGTGTGCTTTAATTATTGTTATATTGGTTTATAATTTGGTTTATTCGCGATTTGGAAGAGCAATGAGAGCTATTAAAAATGATGAAGATGCGGCACTTTTAATGGGAATTGATACTTTTAAGATTAAGACTTTGGCATTTGTAACTAGTGCTTTTTTTGAGGGAGTTGGGGGAGGGCTTATGGCAAGTTTTATTGGAGCGGTTAGTCCTGATCAGTTTACTTTTATGATGACTTTTGAGTTGTTGATAATTATTGTAATTGGAGGGCTTGGAAGTATTAGTGGAAGTATTGTTGCTACATTTTTATTTTTTGGAAGTATGGAAATTTTAAGACCTCTTGATGATGGTATGTGGCATTTTGGACCAATTCACGGAGTACCTGGACTTAGGATGGTAATTTTTAGTTTACTTTTGATTTTAATTATTCTTTTTGCAAGAAGAGGGCTTTTTGGTGAGAGGGAGATTTGGGATGTAGTTATTGATTTGTATAAGAAAATAAAACAAAGGAGACAAAATGGCTGATATTTTAAAAATTGGAAAGTATGAATTTACAAGTAGATTAATTGTTGGAAGTGGGAAATATCCAGATTTTAAAACTACTCGCGATGCTACATTGGCAAGTGGTGCTGAGATGATTACGGTTGCTGTTAGGAGAGTAAATATTCTTGATCCAAATGAAGAGAATTTGATGGATTATTTTAAAGATACCGATGTTCAAATTTTGCCAAATTCCGCTGGATGTACAACCGCAGAAGAAGCTATTACTCTTTTTAGGTTAGTTAGAGAAGCTACTGGGATTGATATTATTAAGCTTGAAGTAATTGGAGATACTAAAAAAACTCTTTATCCAGATGTGATTGAAACGCTTAAAGCATGTGAAGTTTTAGCAAAAGAAGGTTTTACCGTTATGGCTTATACAAATGATGACCCTATTATGGCAAAAAGACTTGAAGATGCCGGGGCTGCTGCTGTTATGCCGCTTGCTGCGCCAATTGGAAGTGGGCTTGGGATTCAAAATAGATATAATGTAGTGTTTGTAAAGGATGCTGTAAGTGTGCCAGTAATTGTTGATGCTGGAATTGGAACTGCAAGTGATGCAAGTGTTGCTATGGAGCTTGGAGCTGATGGAGTTCTTACAAATACGGCAATTGCTCAGGCAAAAGACCCAATTAAAATGGCTGAGGCTATGAAATATGCGGTAATGGCTGGTAGAATGGCTTATAAGGCTGGAAGAATTCCTAAAAAACCATACGCAACTGCTTCTTCGCCACTTGAAGGATTAATAGAATTCTAAGCGAAAGTCGCTTAGAAATGGTTGTTAATAGGGGCGTTTATAATATTAAAAAACTCTTCCCTTGTCTTCTCTTCTAAAAATACTCCTCTTAGAGCCGATGTTGAAGTGTATGAAAATTTGCTTTTTACTCCTCTTGCTTCCATGCACATATGCCTTGCGTGAATTACAACCCCAACCCCTTTTGGTTTTACAACTTCCATAATAGCATCGGCAATTTGTTCTGTTAGTTGTTCTTGGATTTGAAGTCTTCTTGCGTAAATTTCCACCATTCTTGGAATTTTGCTAAGTCCTACAACCTTTTTATCCGGAATATAAGCGACGCTTACTCTTCCAAAGAATGGCAAAATGTGATGCTCACACATTGAATAAAACTCTATATCCCTAACTACCACCATTTCGTTGTTTGTACTCTCAAAAAGGGCGTTGTTTAATATTTCTTTTGGGTCTTTTTTATATCCGCTGCAAAGTTCTTCAAATGCTTTTGCAACCCTTTTTGGGGTTTTTATAAGTCCTTCTCTTTTAGGGTCCTCTCCTATTGCTTCGAGTATTTCTTTTACAGCTTTTTCAATTTTTTTTAAATCCATAGCCATTCCTTTAAGATAACTTTTTTGGTATTATACCTTTTAAAAAAGGAAAGTGAATGGTTGAAGTTAAGAAAATTGATTCTGCAAACAGTTTAGTAACTGCTCAAATTGATAAAAATGAATTACAAAAAGAAGAAGACAAAATTGCAAAAGAGTTATCAAAAAAAGTAAAAATTTCTGGATTTAGACCTGGAAAGGTGCCTGTTAAAGTAGTTAAAAAGATGTATGGTGAGCAAATTAAACAAGATGCTATTAGAAATTTAATTCAAAAAGTGTTAGATGAAGCGGCAAGTAAAATTGAAGGTAAAATGATAGCTGACCCAGAAGTTGTGAAATTTGAAGATAATGGCGATAAAATCGATGTAGAAATTAAAATCTACACTACCCCAGAAATTAACCTTGATGAGAGTTATAAAGAGTGTGTACCAGAAGTGACTCTTCCAGAAGTTAGCGATGAAGAAGTTGAAGAGGAGCTTAAAAAAATTGCTGAAAGTATGAATGAGACAAAAGTTAGCAGTAAAGAGACTCTTGAAAAGGGTGATATTGCGGTTATTAATTTTAAAGGCTTTATTGATGGAAAACCTATGGAAAATGGAAGTGGAGAGGATTATCCTCTTGAAATTGGAAGCGGACAATTTATCCCAGGATTTGAAGAGCAGCTTATTGGTATGAAAGTTGGTGAGAAAAGGAAAATTAAAGTAACTTTCCCAGAAAATTACGGGGCAAAGGAAATTGCCGGAAAAGAGGCTGAGTTTGAGGTTGAACTTCAAGAAATCCAAGAAAAAGTTCCGGCTAAAATAGATGATAATCTGGCTAAAAAATATTTAAATAACGAAAACGCTACTTTGGAAGAATTAAAAAACTATATTAAAGACTCAATCCTTCAAAGTAAAAAAGCTCAAACTTTTGCACCTTTGAAAGAAAAAATTCTTGAATGTTTGGTTGAAAAGTATGATATTGACCTTCCAGAAGCGATTGTTCAAAAAGAGCTTAATCTAATCGTAAATGAAGAAGCGGCAAAACTAAGCCCAGCTGAGCTTAAAGAACTTCAAGAAAATGAAGAGAAACTAAAAGAGTTTATGGATAAATTCAAAGAGGGAGCTAAAAATAGAGTAAAACTTACATTTATTATTGATGCACTTGCAAAAAAAGAGGGAGTTGATGTGAGTGATGATGAGCTTTATCAAGTAATTTATTATGAAGCACTCCTTCAAGGTCAAAATCCACAAGAAGTTATTAAATACTATCAAGAAAATAATTTACTGCCAGTTTTAAAAATGCAATTAATTCAAGAGAAACTCTTAAATAAACTTTTAGAGGAAAAAGTTAAGGGTGAGTAATGAGTATTTTAATTCCAACGGTTATTGAAAAGACAGGAAGGGGCGAGAGGGCGTATGATATCTACTCTCGCTTATTAAAAGATAGAGTAATTATGCTCCAAGGCGAAATTAACGACCATACAGCCGGACTCATTGTAGCTCAGCTTCTCTTTTTAGAAGCTGAAAACCCGGAAAAAGATATCTACCTTTATATAAATTCGCCAGGTGGAGTTGTTACAAGTGGATTTGCAATTTATGATACGATGAATTATATTAAACCAGATGTTGTGACAATTTGTATGGGTCAAGCTGCAAGTATGGGGGCTTTTTTATTAAGTAGTGGTGCAAAAGGTAAAAGATTTGCCTTGCCTCATGCAAGAATTATGATTCACCAGCCTCTTGGAGGAGCTCAGGGACAGGCGACTGATATTGAAATTCACGCAAAAGAGATTTTAAGACTTAAAAAAGAGCTAAATAAAATTTTAGCCCAGAATACAGGACAGAGTATTAGAAAAATTGAAAGAGATACCGAAAGAGACTTTTTTATGAGTGCAGAAGAAGCAGTAAAATATGGGCTTATTGATAGGGTCCTAACAAAAAGGGAACTTTAATGGCTGTTTTGGATATTGTAACTTATCCAAACCCTTTGCTTAAAAAAATTTCAAAGCCGGTTGAGAGGTTTGATAGTGAGCTTCATAAACTTCTTGATGATATGTATGAGACAATGCTTGCAAAAAATGGAGTCGGGCTTGCAGCTATTCAAGTAGCCGTTCCTATTAGGGCTTTGATTATTGATATTGGAGATAAAGAGGGAAATCAAAGCAAGGATACCTTAATTGAGGTTATTAATCCAGAATTTTTAGAGTGGGAAGGTACTCAAAAATATAAAGAAGGATGCCTTAGTGTGCCGGAGTATTTTGATGATGTAAATAGATATGAAAGAGTAAAAGTTAAGTTTTTTGATAGGTTTGGAAAAGAGCATATTATGGATGCAGATGGACTTTTAAGTGTTGCTTTTCAACACGAAACGGACCATCTTGATGGGCATCTTTTTATTGAAAGACTTGATTATATAAGACGCAAAAAGTTTGAGAAAGAGTGGAAAAAACTGTTAAAAAAGAGAAAACAAAAAAGATAAATTCAGCTACCTTAAACGGGATAGTTGCTAAGAGGGTTGAGGTTGAGAGTAGCTTTATAAAAGCACTGCCTGGTTTTTCAATAGTTGGGCTTGGTTCTCAATCTATTCAAGAAGCAAAAGAGAGGGTAAAATCGGCTCTTCTTAACAATGGTTTCTCTTTTCCCCCTTTAAAAATCACAATCTCCCTCTCACCTGCTGATTTGAAAAAAGAAGGAAGTCACTTTGATTTACCAATAGCCCTTAGTATTCTTTTTTATAATAGGGATGTTAATTTAAGTGAATATCTTGTATTAGGTGAGCTTGGGCTTGATGGAAGATTAAAAGATACTTCTTCAATTTTTCCAATTATTCTCTCTCTTCGTCCAAAAAAAGTGATAATTCCTTTTGAGAGTGCAAAAAAGATTAGCAAAATTCCAGGAATTGAGATTTATGCCTTTTCTCATATAAGCGAATTTGAAAAGTTTAGTCCAAAAGAGATAAAAAGCACGGAGTTAAATTACAGCCATTTAAAAATCAATGGCAAAAAGTATTATTATCTTGAAAATTTTGAGCTTGATTTTGGCGATGTTATTGGTCAAAGTGGGGCAAAAGAAGCAGCTTTGTATTCGGCTGCTGGGTTTTTGAATATTTTACTTGAAGGAAGTCCTGGGGTTGGGAAGTCAATGATAATTAACAGGTTAAGATATATTCTACCTCCTATGAGTTTGGAGGATATTTTAGAAGTTCAGAAAGTTAGGGCAATTGATGGGGAGGAGGTTAATTTTAAGCCTATCCGTCCTTTTAGAAATCCCCATTACTCTTCAACGCGAGCAGCTATTTTTGGAGGTGGGAGCCGGGGGGCTAAACTTGGGGAGATAGCTTTTGCAAATAAGGGGATTTTGTTTTTTGATGAGCTTCCTTATTTTCAAAAGGATATCTTAGAAAACCTAAGGCTACCTTTGCAGGATAAAAAAGTGTTAATTAGTCGCGTAAATTCAAAGGTTGAGTATGAAGCTGATGTTTTGTTTGCGGCGGCTATGAATCCTTGTCCTTGCGGTAATTTGTTAAGCCCTTTTAAAGAGTGTAGATGCAGTGATGTTGAGATAAAAAGATACAAAAACAGAATCAGCGAGCCTTTATATGATAGGATTGAGATTTATTATCAGATGAGTGAAGGTGATGATACTTCAAGAATTTCAAGCAAAGAGATGTTTGAGAGGGTATTAATTGCTTTTGAGATGCAAAAGGGTAAATTTAACGCAAATTTAAAAGAGAATTATCAATTCAATATGGAAAATAATGCCTATGAAATTAAACAAAAAGCCATTAAAAACTTTAATCTTAGCAAAAGAGGAGAATTTAACCTCTTAAAACTTGCAAAAACTGTTGCAAATACTCAAAAAAGAGATAAAATTAAAAAAGAGGATATTTTAAAAGCGATAAAGTTTAGGAGGAGAGGATGAGACCAGTTTATAAAGAGGTTTATAGTCTTGATAGGAAGTGTTATGAGAAATATCATTTAACAGAAGATATTTTAATGGAGCACGCCGCTTATGAAATGGCACTTGAAATTTATAAAAAGTTTCCAAAATTTAGTAAGATAAATATAGTTGCTGGTCCTGGGAATAACGGGGCTGATGGAATAACTCTTGGAAGGATTTTGCACGGAGATTATGTTGTAAATCTTTACTTGCCACTTGGTGCTAAGTCTAAGATGTGTAAACTTCAACTTGAAAGGTTTAAAGCAGTTGGGGGGAGAGTAAAGAAGGAGTGTGAGAGCGGAGATGTGATAGTTGATGCTATTTTTGGAAGCGGGCTAAAAAGGGATTTGCCAGGGGAGATTATTTCTCTTATTAGAAGAATGAATAAGGCAAAGGCTTTTAAGATAGCGTGCGATATTCCAACGGGGCTTGATGATAAGGGAAATTTAAGACCGGTTGCATTTAGGGCTGATTTAACGGTGACAATGGGGGCTGAAAAATTATCTCTTTATAGTGACTTTGCAAAAGATTATGTAGGCAAGATAAAAGTTGCAAATCTTGGAGTGAGTTTTAATAAATACAAAGGTCCTACAAAATATCATATTGTTCAAAAAGAGGATTTGATTTTGCCTATAAGAAGAGTAAAAAACGCTCACAAAAGAACTTTTGGACATTTGGGGGTTTTAGTTGGTGAAAAAACAGGAGCTGGCATAATGGCGGCGATGGCTGCTTTTAATTTTGGGGCTGGGCTTGTTAGCGTTGTAAGTCATAATGAAAACATTAATATCCCTTATGAGATTATGCACTCTCACCATATTGAAAATTTCACTGCACTTGCTTTTGGAATGGGACTTAATAATCACTTTGACGATGAGATGGAGAAGATTTTATCTCTTGATATTCCGATGGTAATTGATGCTGATATGTTTTATAAGGATGTTATAAAAGAGTTTTTGAAAAAAGATAAAATAGTCTTAACCCCTCATCCAAAAGAGTTTGCTTCTTTATTAAAAATAGTTGGGCTTGGAGATTATAGTGTAGAAGATGTTCAATTAAACAGATTTGAGCTTGCTGAAATGTTTAGCAAAAATTATCCAGATGTTGTGCTTTTGTTAAAAGGAGCAAATAAGATAATTGCGTATAAAGGCAATTTGGTAATTGATCCAAATGGAAGCGTGGCTCTTGCAAAAGGAGGGAGCGGGGATGTGCTTGCTGGTATGATTGGCTCACTTCTTGCTCAAAAATGGCATCCTCTAAAAGCAACAATTCACGCTTCTTTGGCTCATTCAATTGCAGGAGATTATAAACCAAATTATGCTCTAACTCCTTTAAAACTTATAAAAAGGCTTGAAGATTTTGCGTGAATTTTTTAAAGTAATAAGCGAAGAGCATAACTTTTTAAACCTTTTTTGGTTTAATTTTCATAAAGTGGATGAGGGAGTTTATAGGAGTGCTCAAATGACGCCTTGGAGGCTTAAAAAGATAATAAAAAAATACGGTATAAAAACTATCATAAACCTAAGAGGAAACAATAAAAATTATATTTATAAAAGAGAAAAAGAGATTTGTGAGGAGATAGGAGTTAAATATCATACGGTGGCGCTTCTTTCTCGCTCTCCTGAAAGAATCAGAAAAGAAGAACTCGAAAAACTTGTAAATATTCTTAAAACTGCCAAAAAACCTATTCTTTTTCACTGCAAAGCCGGAGCCGATAGGACGGGGTTTGTGGCGGTTCTTTGGCATGTTTTAAATGGGCGTGATAAAGAGTGGGCAATAAAAAAGGAGTTAAGGCTTAAATACCTCTACCTTTCTTGGAGTAAGGCTGGGAAGATAAAAAGGATTTTTGAGCTTTATGATGGGGATGATTTTGTTGAGTGGTTTGATAAAAACAGGGATAAGTTTAAAGAGTTTAAATCAAATAGATTTAGCGATTTTTTAGCGGATAAAATTTTAAGAAAAGAATAAATTAACTCCCCAAACTATTGCCGCTTGCACTAAGCTAAGAAATACCGCCGCACTTGCGGTATCTTTTGCTTTTTTTGCAAATTCGTGCCACTCATTGGTTACTAAATCCACAACATACTCAACCGCTGTATTTAGAGCTTCTGTGATTAAAATGATAAAAAGGCTCATTGCCATAATAGATTTTTGGGTTGGGGTAAGATTTAAGAAAAAAAGAAGGGTTAAAAGCGGGATTATAAATGAAAGTTCAAGTAAAAAAGCTTTTTCTTTTAAAAGCGTAAAAAGCCCCTCAATTGCGTAGCTTGCGTTTTTAAAGAGATTATACTTTTTCAATATTGCTTCCTTTTTATAATTTTTATGCACTCTTTTGGATTTTTTAAAGGATTGTTGCAGTTTTTGAATTGATATTGAATAAATCCACTGCTTCCATCAATGCTAACTCCGTTTATAAAGTAGGTTCCATCTTCATTTGGATTTATTATTTCATATCCTAAGTCTTTTGCTATCATTTTACCAATTTGGTAGTGATTGTAAAAGGTTTTATTAAGTTCTCTTTTTGTATCGCTATAATACAAAAATGGCACAAAAGTATCTCCGAATGTCAGCTGAGAGTGTCCAAACCTTCCCCCTTCATCCTTAAATCCAAGCATCTCCCCGTGGTCTGATGTAAAGTAGATTGAATAGTTTTTAAAATGACTTTTTACATACTCAATCACTTTTGAAATTACATAATCATTATACAAAACTCCATTATAATAAGCTCCTCTTTTGTCTTTGAATATTTGGAATTTTTTTGGTACATATTTATTATAAGGAGAGTGGACAGCTTTTAGATGTAAGACTACAAATGTTTTTTTATTAAAAGGGATCTTTTTTAACTCATTAATTAATGCATCATCATAGTGTCTTTTAAATTCCCATTCAAACTTTTTATGCTTTGCAAAGTTTATTACTTTTGAGACTAAGCTAACATCACTTTGCATACTAAGCCAATAAGTATCATATCCATTTTTATCGGCAAGTTTCATAAGGTTTGTTTTATTGTTTAAAAGTAGGTTTATGTTATCAGGTTCTCTTTTATTATAAAAAAAGGTTGTAACTGAGCAAATTGTCCTAACAGAGCAGCTAATTGCTGGTTTGAAGATAAAATTTTTATCGTTTTTTGCGAGTTTATCAAGGTTTGGGGTATTGTTTACATCCCATCCAAAAAGGTGCATTCTTTTATAATTTAAACTCTCTCCCATTATTACTATTACTATTTTTTTCCCATTGCCTTCTTTTTTTACTATGTATGGTTTGTAGTGGTGGTAAGAGTGTTTTTTAAAGCTATCAAGTAAAGCAAGATAAAGTGTGTTTAGAGTATTGAAATAGCTAAAATGGGTAAAGTTTGCTAAATAGATATTTGGTTTTTTGTGAATAAAGTATGGATAAATTATTAAAGCAAAAAGAAAGAGCGAAATGCTTATTTTTGGGGCTTTTTGGGGATTTAGCTTTTTATCAAGAAAGTAGATAAAAGTAGTAATCCCTATCCATAAAATTAAAAGTAAAATAACAAGTGGTGCAATTTGACTTAAAGAGAAAAATATATCTTTTACATCGTCGCTATTTTTTAATATGCCAATTTCATAAGGCATTAAGTAAGTATGAAAGTATCCAAAATGAGCTATGCTTATAAAGGCAAAGAGGACAAAAAGAGATAAAATTGTTGTTAGGAAGTATCTTGGTGTAAAGCTTAGGAGAAAAGTAATTGCCAAAGTTGCAAAAAATTCTCTACTAAATCTATAACAGGTAAAGTCGTAATATCCATTAAAGAATAGGTTAGTGATAAAATCTGGTACTATTAAAAGAAGGGTTGTTATTATTGCAAATAAAAAATTTGGCACTATTTTTTTCACTTATTTTCCTTTATTAACTTTGAGTTGTTTATTTTATATTGAATAAATCCACTGCTTCCATCAATGCTAACTCCGTTTATAAAGTAGGTTCCATCTTCATTTGGATTTATTATTTCATATCCTAAGTCTTTTGCTATCATTTTACCAATTTGGTAGTGATTGTAAAAGGTTTTATTAAGTTCTCTTTTTGTATCGCTATAATACAAAAATGGCACAAAAGTATCTCCGAATGTCAGCTGAGAGTGTCCAAACCTTCCCCCTTCATCCTTAAATCCAAGCATCTCCCCGTGGTCTGATGTAAAGTAGATTGAATAGTTTTTAAAATGACTTTTTACATACTCAATCACTTTTGAAATTACATAATCATTATACAAAACTCCATTATAATAGCTTTTTCGTTTGTAGGTTGCATAATCTTTTGAGTGAAAGTCCCATTTGTAAAATTTTTTTGGAGTATATTCTTCATAAGGTGAATGGTTTGCCCTTAGATGCAAAATAATAAAAGTTTTTTTGTTTGGGATTTTTTTAAGTTCGTTAATTAAGACTTCATCATACTTTTTAATAAAATCTTTTCGCGTTTTTTTGTAATCTGCATAATTTAAAAGGGTTGAGATGGAAGTTCCCTCTTCTTGGAGGCTTAGCCAGTAGGTTGAATAGTTGTTCTCTTTTGCAAGTTTTAAAAGATTTGTCTTTTGAGAGAGTAAAAGATTTATATTTTGAGGCTCTCTTTTTAGATTAAAAAAGCTTACAACACTAACAGGAGTATTAATCCCGCTGCTTATCGCTTTTTTGAAGATAAAATTTTTATCGTTTTTTGCGAGTTTGTCAAGGTTTGGGGTGTTGTTTATATCCCATCCAAATAGATGCATTCTTTTATAATTTAAACTCTCTCCCATTATTACTATTACTATTTTTTTTCCATTGCTTTCTTTTTTTACTATGTATGGTTTATAAGTCTTTTTTATTTTTTTGCTAAATTTATTTAGTATCCATAAATTTGTAGCAAAGAAAGTATTAAGATAGCTTAGATGGGTTGAGTTTGGGATGTAGATTACTTTTTTTTTGTTTACAAAAAATGGAAAAATTAATATTAATGTTAAAAGAAGTATGGTTGAGAGTTTGTATGATTTTAGTGGGAGTTTTTTTAGAAAGTAAGAGAGTAAAGCTATTATCGCTATTACAAAAGCCATCAAAATCCCAATAAATGTCGCAATTGATTTTAGTGAATCTAAAATGTCTTCAAGTTCACTAAATAGCAAGTCTGTTTGATATGGTTGAATGTAAGAATGAAAAAAATCAAAGTAAATAAGCTCTATTACTCCAAATAAAAAGAAAAGAGTAAAAAATAAAATTCTTGCATTTGAAAAAGAGATAAGCAAAGAGATAAAAAAGGTAATTGCAATCTCTTTTAAAGTATTTTTAGATGTTATTATGTAATAATTTTGCCATAAGATATTTCCTATAAAATCCGGTAATAAGAGTAAAATTGTAAAAAGAGTAGCAATTATTAAGTTATATTTTAAACTTTTCAAACATTTCCTTTATTGTAGAATCTTTTTTTATTATATTCACATCTTCAAGACATTTTAGCTTTTCTTTGCTAAATACAATTTTCTCAAACTCCTCTTTTAAGCAATTTTGCTCATACGCCCTTGCCCACATTTTGTAATGATTTCCCATTTTTGCTCCAATTTTTAAAAGTGCAACTCTATTTTTTATATTTTTTTCAAACTGCTCATAGCTTCTTATTGGATAGTGAAAAATCTCAATTTCTCTAAACTCTTTTTTTTGCCAAAAAAACAGGTGTTCTGCACTGTGGTTACCTGAGTTTGTTTTTAAGTATCCTTTTGGATTGATTATAACTTTTCTTCCGATTTTTCCAAGGATAATGTTTGGTTCTCCTTCTTTGTACAAAACTTGATTTACTACTTTATATTCACTCTCCCACCAGTTATTAAGCCTTTTATATAGTGTCATATTATACCTTGGAATTTGTAAGACGCTCCCTTTTATTTGTAAGCTCTTTTTTAATCCTTTCTTACTTACCCAAAATTCATCGGCATCTGAATTTATTACCCAATTTGGATTATACTTTTTTTTAGCAAGTTTAGTTAAGTAGGTCATAAATTTGGCTTGCTTATAAGGCTCTTTATTTTGAATTAAGGTTATTTCAAACTCTTTACTAAGCTCTTTTAGTTTTTCATAAGTTCCATCATCTGAATTATTATCCATTATTACAAAACTATCAACTCCCATTTTTGAGTGGAAGCGAATATTTTTTTCTATTATATCAATTTCATTTTTTACCAGTAGTGCCATTGAAATATGCATTATTATCCTTTATAAAGCTTTTGAAACTCTTTGCACTTTTTAAGAAGTTCATTTTTATTCCCTTTGCAAACAATCTCTCCTCCCTTAAATACCAAAATTTCATCCGCTTTTTCAATGGTTGAGAGGCGGTGGGCTATTATGAAGATGAGTTTATTATCCAAACTCTCAATTGTTTTCATAATAACCTCTTCGCTTTTGTTATCAAGTGCACTTGTGGCTTCATCAAGTATTAAAACATCAGGGTTATTATAAAGGGCTCTTGCAATCGCTATTCTTTGTCTTTGTCCGCCGCTGAGGTTGCTTCCCCCTTCTTCCAAGATTGTATAAATTCCATTTGGTAAGCTTTCTACAAATTCAAGCAAATTTGCCTTTTGCAAAGCCTCTTTTACTCTTTTTTCGTCTATCTCTTTACCATAAGCAACATTTGCCGCGATTGTGTCGTTAAAGATTTGGATGGTTTGGGGGATGTAAGCTATTTTTTCTCTTAGGCTTTTTATTTTATACTTCTTTATGTCTTTATTGTTTATTAAAATCTCTCCGCTACTTACATCATAAAACCTCAAAATTAAACTCACAAAGCTACTCTTCCCCCCTCCGCTATCTCCAACAAGTCCTATAATTTTGGGTTTTGTTGCAAGATAATTTATATTTTTTAAGGCGGTTTTGTTGCCGTATTTTAAGCTTACATCTTTGAATTTAATCTCCTTAATCTCTTTTAGGGTTTCTTTTCCGTTAATTATTTTTGGTTTTATTTTGAAAATTTCTTTTAATCTCTCATTTGCCGCAATTGCCTCTTGCATGTTTGAGATGCTTTTTGCAACTTTTCTGATTGGGTCAGTCATCATAAAAAGAGCCGTCATAAACGAAAAAAACGCTCCAACACTCATCCCCCCATTAATTACTTCCTTTCCTCCTACTATTATCACAATTGCCGCAATTGTTGCTGAGAAAAGTTCTAAAATCGGGGTTAGAAGGATTTGGGTTCTTTTTGCTTTTATATTGATTTTAAAAAAGTTTAAGTTATTTTCGTAGAAGTGTTTTATTTCATCCTTTTTGGCATTATAAGCTTTTATAGTTTCTATGTTTTTGAAAATTTCACTTAAATGTTTATTTATATCAGCAGTTTTTGCCTGAGATTTTTTAGAGAGTTTTTTGAGCTTTTTAGTAATAATTGAGATTGGGTAAATAAGAAAAGGTAAAATAACAAGTGCAAAAAAAGCTAACTTTGGGTTTTGATAAATAACGACTCCCATTAAAAAAAGTGCCATTAGGGAGTTTTGGATTAAATTTGCCATTTGGGTTGAGATTGCGTTTTGGATTCTGTTTATATCGTTTATTATGCGGCTTATCAGCTCTCCTGAGTGGATTTTTTTAAAAAAGTTTAAATCAAGGGAGAGAATATGGCTTAAAAATTTATCTCTAATTTTCCTTACGATATCTTCTCCTATGTATGCGATGTAGTATTGTTGAATAACCGCTCCAACTCCTTTTATGAAGTAGGCTAGAATTATAAAAAGAGGCAAAATATAAAGCATTTTTTCGTTTTTTTCAATAAAAACCTTATCAAGAACAGGTTTTACAAGATAAGCAGTTGCGGCAGTTGCCGCTGATACCATTATCATTCCAAGAAGGGCTAAAAAAATCTCTTTTTTATAATGTTTATAATATGGCATATACTCTTTTAAAAATTTAAACACCTAATATTTCCTTTCTTTTTTTATAAATGGTTTCTATTGCTTCAATTATGTCGCACTCTCTTTTTTCATATGGATTATAATAACTGCTATAAAGTATGTATGCTCCGGCGAAAATTTCAAGAGGAGTTAATTTTCTTTTTCTTCTATTATTGGTTAGTTTATCTTGCGTTATTCCCCATCCGGCATAAAAAGGCATTCCAAGAGTTATTACTTCTTTTCCTAAAAACGCCGCCTCAAAGCCCATTTGTGAAGTTTGAGTGTAAATTTTGTCAAATTCTTCAAGAAGCATTATTGGATTGGAGTTTTTAGTTATAACTTTACAGTATTTTTTGGCAAGCTCTACATCAATTGAACTTTTTCTTTTGCCTGTTAAGACATCCGGATGGACTTTTACAAATACATCTGCGCCTTCGTTTTCTTCAAGGGCACTTAGGATTATATCTTTTGGTTGAAATTCATAAGCCCTCCCGTATACAAGAGAATTATCCCCAGCTGTTTGAGCGATAATAAGTACTTTTTTCTTTTTAGATTTTTTTATGCTCTCGGGCAGTGTTAAGGGAGAGAGGTTGTATTTTGAAATTTTGTATTTTTTAATAAGCTCAATAGCCTCTTTTGCTTTGTTCAAAAGTTTTTCGTCGTTTTTAAAGTCATACGTTTTTAAAATTTTCTCAATTCTGGTTTCTTTGCTGGCATCATAATGCATTCCGGCATCGTCTTCTACTACCGAAAAAGCTGGGTAACCTTGAACTCCAAGACCGACTGAGCGTATAAAGCCATCTTCCAATAAAAGCCATTTTGGCATTTCCATGGCTTCAAGGCCGCTTTTTTTATATCCCCATCCTAAAAAAGTAGCGTTTTTGTCTATAAGAGGAATAATTTTTTTTGCAAAATTTGGCACATAAGCAATAGGACGGTATTTTTTATAGTTTTTTGCGCGTCTATTTATAAGTCTTATTGATGTGCTGTAA
>JAMOSZ010000030.1 GCA_027062625.1 Nautiliaceae bacterium | reverse complement strand
CTCAGGGTTTGTTGAATGAGCTTTTTGAGGTCTTCTTGAATTAGCTGTGGGTCATACTTCTTTTTCATGTGTCCACCCTCCTTTAGGTTTAAGGTTTGAAATTTTTACACACTTGGGTGGACACTCCCCGAAATTTATCCTCTTTAATCTGTGGGTCTTTTCTTGGTGTGGTGGATTTTTCAAACACCCTTAACATAAAGCTTCAAGCTTCCCTTTCTAATTTAAATTATTATATAATTTCTTATATCTAGTAATCATTTTATCCATAGAAAACTTATTTTTCACAATATTTAAAGATCCTTTTCCTAAAACTCGTCTTAAATCGATATCATCGATCAATTGCTTAATATATTTTATAGCTTCATCCTCTTTTTTATACAAAAAACCATTAATATACGATTCTACTAAATCTTTATTTCCCACACAATCAGAAAGAACCAAAGGTTTTCCTTTACACATCGCTTGTAATACTGATAAAGGCAACCCTTCCCATAAAGAAGTTGAAAGATAGATATCGAGAATATCTAAATAAGAATATGTTTCATCTCTACTTAACCAACCAGTTACTTCAATATTTGGAGAATATAATTCTTTTCTAAGTTCTCCATCACCTATCCATAGAAATTTAATTTTAGGATCTCCCAAAAAATATTGAGCAATTTTATTAAACAAACTCGGATTCTTCTGATAAGTAATTCTTCCAATAGTTCCTATTATAATTAACTTCGTTTTAAAATTTTTTCTTTCATTTGGAAAATTCACAATCTTACAATCTATTCCATTGTAAACATAATCAGCACTAATACCATACTTGATAAATTCCTGAGCCTCTGATCTTGAACATGCTACTACTTTTCCCCCAAACTTAGCTGCTATCTTTTCCAGATAAATAAATTGTTTCAACTTCCATTTTGAAATATCTTTTCTTAAAAAAGAAGCTCCATGCGAAGTATAAATCACTTTATCTGATAATCCTAAAATTTTTGCCGCCAATCTTCCTAAGAAACCTGCTTTAGATGAGTGTAAATGTAATACATTAACATTCTTTATTCTCTTCAAAATATTTAATAACTCAAAAAAAGCTTTAAAATCCCTTTTTGGATTTATATTTCTTATAGCACTCTTCCAAAATATAAATTTAGTACCCAAAGGAAAATCTTCTTTAAAATCTATAGGCGTATTTTTTCTTCTTCCATAAATAATCCAATGCTCATATTCAGACAAATTGCTTATTAAATTGGATAAAAAATCGTAAACGCCACCGGCAAATGACTCAACAATATGAATAATTCTCATTTTCACCACTTTCCTTAAACTGGAATAGAATTCTATATAAAATATAAACTTTAATCTCAAGAAAGGATAAGGGTAATTTAATATTTCTTCACCTATTATTATTAATCTATTTTAAAACAAAAATACTAAAATCAGCATTATTAGAAAGCTCCTAAGATATAGTATATACCTTAGCTCATTTTTTAAAATATTAGGAAGATCTAATCTTTCCGAGGAGATAGGAAAGAAGTAACAGGAAACTTGCTCTGCTAACAGGAACTCTGGGAAAGCTTTGACCTTCACCTACCCTAAGAGGGTTATCTCCGGCCTCAAGGATGAATTCCACAAGGCTATAGCGGAACTCCAGCTTTTAACCGATGTAAAAAGATAGACCTCACTTCCCTTTAAGAAAAAGGTCATTACAAAAAAGCAAGGGAAAAGAACCAGAGAAACAGACTACTTGGGTAAGCCTAAGAAGTTTAAGAAAATTAGGGAGTTTCTCGGAAAGCCAAGAGAATTTTCAAAGAGTGGAAACTAGAGTTTTGTTAGAAAGAACTACTATTCCTACTTGAAAAAGACAACCGTTAAAACCGGCGAAGTTTATACGGACTCTCACATCTTTAGAGTTAACCTGCTGTGTCCAATAAAAATTTCTCTGCCGAACCGACCTATAACGAATAACCGCTTTGTTATGTTTTCTATCCCGAACTCATCGCCAGAAACATATTGACTATCGCAACCTTAAACACCAACTCC
>JAMOSZ010000029.1 GCA_027062625.1 Nautiliaceae bacterium | reverse complement strand
GCAATTAAAAGAGCTTCTTTTTTTGCGTTTAGGGCTTTTAATTTATTAATATCCGTTTTTGTTTTTAAGGTAGCAAGTTCTAATTTATGATGTTCAGCTTGATGTTTTGCAACAAGTTTTCTTATTCTTTTTTCATCTCTTTTATCCTGGGCGATTACAAGTTTAAGCGAATCAATCTGAGCTGTAAGGGCATTGAGTTCTTTTTGTTTTGCTTCAACTCCTTTTTTTGCTTTTTTGATAGTATCATTTATTTTAACTGTTGTAAAATTAAGCTCGTTTTCTTTTGCTTTTATTTGATTTTCAATAGCTTCAAGTTTCTTTTTATATTCTTTGGAATCTAAAACGGCTAGAACTTCACCTTTTTTAACCTCATCTCCCATATCTACATTAATTTTAATAACTCTTCCGGGATACTTGGTATTTACGTTTATCAAATCCCCATCAACCTTACCGATAGCCTGCACAAGATATGGAGGCAGTTCTTTTGGATTTAACTTTTTATAAATCAAATATCCGCTAATTACAACAAGAGCTACTATTATTCCTATTACAATTTTTCTATTCATTATATCCTCCGTTAAGTCTTAATTTTACATTCAAAAAGAAAATCTCTGATTTTATAGCCTCTTTCTTTGCCCTAGCTTCGGCAAGTTTGGCAATAGCGTCGTTTAAATCCGTACTATCAGCTAGTCCTTCTTCAAATTTTGATTTGATATGTTCATAATAACTCTCTCTTGCCTTAATTTCTTCTTTTGCGGCTTTAAGTCTCATAAAAAGAGCATTTAGAGTGTCTAAATCGTTTTGATATTCGGTTTTGACTTGATTTAGATAATCTTTATAATAAATTGTATATGTAGTTTTTGCAAGTTTTGCCATCTCTAATGTAGCCTTTTTTGCCCCTCCATCAAACAAATTATATTTAACACCTAAGGAAATATAAGATTTATCAATATTTTGATAATCATTATCAGTTAAAACGAAATTATCAGCTTCTCTTTTTATTCCGGCTTCTATTCCTATCTGAGGATAATATTTTGATTTAGCAAGTTTTATATCTTTATCTTTTATTTTCAGCGTCTCTTTTATAGCTTTAATATCGGGTCTATTTTCAAATTTTGGAGGCAGATTGTATTTTTCTACATTAACCCCGTCAATTTTTGAGATTTTTTTGTTTATAAGGTAGCTTAAAAGATTTAAAAGCGAAGACTTTTGAGCCTTAGTCTCTTTAATTAAAGCCACAATTTCATAATATTTAGCATCAATATCATCAACGCTTGCTTTATTAAGCAAACCTTCCTTATAAAAACTCTCAGCCTTTTCTTTGGCACTTAAAAGTGCTTCTTTTGCCTTTTCCAAGGCATTTATTTTAGCTTTTAGGGCGTAAATATTTGAATAAAGCTTAGCGGCGTTGAGAGTTAAAACTCTTTTTACGTTTTCTAAATTAATCTTTTCTTTAATTAGTTCAAGTTTTGATTTTTCTATCATATTGGTAATGGCAAATCCTGTAAATAGAGGATATGAATATTTTAAAATACCTGTGAAATGATTTTTATCGCTCATTGGAAGTTCGGAGTGAAAAGATTGATAAACCAAATGTTTACCATCGGGGGCAACACCTACTGGCTGCATAGAATCCATTTTCATAACGGGCTGTTTAAAAAGATGAACGGCACTATATTCTAAATCAAGGCTTCCGTAATTTTTAGCTTCAACTGATTTTAATTTTTCTTCAAAAATTTTTATTTTTTTCTCTTGCATTTTGTATTTAAGCGAATTTGTAATCTCTTTTTTTATCTGCGTAAAATTTTCAGCACTTAAAATAAAAGGAAAAAACATTAAAAGAATTTTCCATTTTCCATTTTCCATTTTCCATTTATTCATATTCTCTCCTTCTTATGAAGTATAGCATAAAAACAAAAAAACTTCCAGCCGCTCCCCAAAAAGCTGCATCAAGCCAAACATATTTAAAGCCGTAATTAAAGCTCATAAGCTCTTCAACATTTCTAAAAATAATTTTTGCTACAATCCCAAAAGTTTGTTTTAAATTTTCTAAAAACTCATCTAAAAGCTCAA
>JAMOSZ010000028.1 GCA_027062625.1 Nautiliaceae bacterium | reverse complement strand
ACAATAACATCAACTAATTTTTTAAGGCTAAGCCAAGTTATATCTATTCCTATTTTCATATCTACCTGTTTTTGACTTACATCAATTTTAAAATCATTTTCGTTTAGCTCATTTATTGTTATTTTTCCTTTTAAAAATTTTTTATATTTTTTCTCACTCGCTATTACCCATTTAACATTATCTTCATCTAATTTTCCAAGTCTAAGAGCAGTTTTTGGCATTTTTTTAATCTCTTCATGAAGAGTATTTCTAAAAATTGCTATATCTGTTTTTGAAAAGTCTATTAATTTGTTTGTAAGGGGATGATGAAGTTTTTTATTAAGTGGAGGACAATCATATACATAAATTCTAAAAAGCTCATATTTATCGTGTTTATAATTTAGATGTTTTTGAGAGTGTTGCCATAACTCTTTTGCAAGTTTTTTTGCTTTTTCCTCAGGAGTATTAAAAGAAATGTTTGAAAGTTTCAGATATCTTCTAATAAAAAAATCCAAATCAACTAAAATAGCACACTTCATTAATTACTCCAAGCTGGGGTTTGCCCTATCTTCCATTCCACGATAGGGTTACTGCCCAGCTTTTTATATATAAAATTATAACATAGATATCTAAAATAAAAATTAAAAAGGCGTAGCAATTCCAAGCTCCTCGCAAAATTTTTCTATTTTTTCATCAATCTCTTTTTCTTTTTTATTTAATTCTTTTATCTCTTTTGCAACTTCATCAATATCAATAGGCTCCTCTTCTTCAAAGGTATCTACATATCTTGGAATATTTAAGTTAAAATCATTCTCTTTTATCTCTTCTAAACTTGCCCTGTGAGAAAATTTTTCAATCTCTTTTCTATCTTTGTAAGTCTCAATTATCTTTTTGATATGCTCTTCTTTTAAATAGTTTTGATTTTTGCCTTTTTCGTATAGTTTGCTTGCGTCAATAAATAAAATATCTTCATTTTCCCTGCACTTCTTAAATACCAAAACAACTGCTGGAATACTCGTTCCGTAAAATAGATTAGGTGCAAGTCCTATAACAGCGTCAAGATAGTTAAATTTTTCTATTATTGCCTTTCTTATCTTCTCCTCAGCTCCTCCCCTAAACAGCACCCCATGCGGCAACACAACAGCCATCACCCCATCATCTGCAAGGTGGTGTAACATATGAGTAACAAAAGCATAATCAGCCGCACTCTTTGGAGCAAGAGCTCCATAGGGTATGAATCTCTCATCATTTGCTAAGGTCGGGTCGTCTTTACCTTTCCATTTTGCAGAAAAAGGAGGATTTGCAACAATTGCCTCGGCTTTAAGCTCAGGAAATCTATCATCTGTTAGCGTATCACCTTGGCGGATTGTAAAGTCTTTGTAGTGGATGCCATGAAGCAACATATTCATTCTTGCAAGGTTATAAGTTGTGCGGTTTAACTCTTGCCCGTAAAAGTGAGATACTTTTGCATAATCTTTTGTCCTAATAAGAAGTGAGCCACTCCCACATGTTGGGTCATAGACAGATTTTATTTTATCTTTATTTAGAGTCACTATTTGAGCAAGTATCTTACTAACCTCAGAAGGTGTATAAAATTCGCCACCTTTTTTGCCAGCCCCCGCTGCAAACTGACCAATTAAATACTCATATGCATCGCCTAAAATATCGCTTCTTGGATTTTTTATATCAAAATCTATTTTAAAAAGACTTTTAAATATCTCAACAATTAAAGCGTTTTTTTCATTTTCGGTTTTTCCAAGTTTAGGAGAAGTTAAATCTACATCTTCAAAAAGCCCTATAAAATCCTCTTCACTCTCTCTTCCAAAAACTCTTTGCTCTATTGCGTTAAGAGCGTTTTGTAAATCTTCAAGGATAAAAGTATCGCTTCCAAATTCTCCGTTAGCCTTTTTTACAAGATAATTAAAAAGCTCATTTGGCTTTAAGAAAAACCCAAGCTCTTCAAATGATGCTTCCTCAATAGACTCCATAAGCTCTTCATAATCTTTTATCCTCTCATCCAAATGCAAATAATCAACCCCATACTCCTCAACAAGCCCCATCTCTTCATTTACATAAATTTCTTGCTTTTCGCTAAGATATTTATAAAAAATAAACCCCAAAATATAGTTTTTATATTCATCCGCATTCATTTTGCCTCTAAGTAAATCAGCAATATTCCAAAGTTCTTTTTGTAAATTACTCTTCATCAATAGCCTTTGCGATAATTTCAAGAGGATGCATAAATTTTTTATTATCCCCTACCTTATCAAGATGCTCGGTTATCTGCATTCTGCACGCACTACACTCAGCACTCACAACCTCAGCATCAACCTTTTTTATCATATCTGCTTTTATAAGTCCCTCTTTTCTTGCTAAATCAAACTTTTCACTCTGAATGGTAATCCCCCCAAACCCGCAACAAACATCTGGATCTTCCATCTCCTTAATCTCAGCAACCTTTCCAAGTAAAGCCCTAGGTTCTTTTCTTATATTAAAAACTTTTCCAAAATGGCACGCATCGTGATAAGTTAGAGTAGTAATCTTTTTATTTAGTCTCTCTTTTAAATCGGTATATTTATAAAGCCATTCAGTAGTTCCAAAAACTTTATTTTTGATTTTTTTATACCTTCTTAGCCACTCTTTATCCATATAGTGCTTTATATACTCTTCCCAATCTTTTTTTATCATAGCCGTGCAAGTAGCTTCTGGGATTAAAATCGCCTCAACATCATCAATAAATGTTTCAAAATACTCAATATTTTTCTTTATCAAATATTCAGTCGTATCAAAATCCCCAGTAAAATAAGCCGGAGCCCCACAACACGCCTGTTTTTTAGGAATTAAAATATCAATATCCAAAAATTTAAGAATTTTTACCAAACTATCACCAACCTCTGTATAATTGTAATTTGCAAGACATCCTATAAAAATGGCTACCTTTCTTTTGCCGCTTGTCTTTATCTCTTCTGGATATTTTTTTAAAAAGCTTTTTTTTCTAAATGCCGGAATAAGCCTTCCTTTTTGAAGAAAAGGGAGATTAAACTTTGAGCGAATTGACTTTTTATCTTCCTCAATCTTAAACCCACAACTTTGAAAATAAAACCCAAGCTTGCTTACCAAATCATAAGCCCACCTATGACGCAACAAAAAGAAAAATATCTTTTTCCAAGATGCTATCCCAAACTTCTTAGCCACCAAATTTCTTGCATTCTCTATCATAAAATCAGTAGGCAAAGAGTTTGGACAAACTTCCACACACTGATTACACAAAAAGCAGCTCTCAACAGTATCCTTAAAGTTTTTATCAACCTCAATCTCGCCCTCTTCAACACCTTTTAAAATATCCAAAAAACCCCTTGGACTTGTAGCTTCATCCGGATTTACCCTGTGAATTGTGCATCCTGGAATACATTTCCCACACTTTATACACATATCACTTATCTCACTAAACTTAAACACGGCTTACCTTTTTGCTGAATTTATCAAAGAGATACCTTTTTGTCAAATCCATATAAACAAGAGGCACAAGGACTGAGTCTCTTTTGGTAAAAAAAGGATGAGGGATAATTAATCTTGGATGATTTAACTTCACATTATCAAACATAATAATATCCAAATCCAAAGTCCTTGGAGAATTTTTAAAAACCCTTTTTCTCCCAAATTTTTTCTCCACATACAAAAGAAAATTTAAAAGCTCAATAGGAGAGAGGTTTGTTTGCAAAACCATAATTGTATTATAAAACCAAGGCTGGTTTAAATAGCCAAAGGGAGGATTTTTGTAAATTATTGAAGTCTCCACAACATCAACTTTTGGATGGGAAGCAAAAAAAAGATAAAGCTTTTTAAACCGCCTTATACAATTGCCAACATTACACCCAACCCCTATTAAAGCTTTATGCCTTTTTAAAGAGAATTTAGAAGAAATGGGGAAAAAAGTAGTTTTAATAATCTCTCTCAATCACTAACCTTTAAACTTCTTCGCTTAACACTTTAACTTTCCCATCTTCAATTATCACCATATCCTCAATCCTAACCCCAAAAGCATTTGGAATATAAATCCCCGGCTCAATTGTAAAGACCATCCCCTCTTCAATTCTTGTCTCATTTCGGGAATTAATAAAAGGAAACTCGTGAATATCAAGCCCAACCCCATGCCCTAATGAGTGGACAAAATACTTACCAAACCCAGCCTTCTCAATCACATCTCTTGCAATCTTATCAAGCTCCTTTGCCCTCACACCAACCTTAACAGCCCTAATCGCTTTTTCTTGTGCTTTTCTTACTATATCATAAACTTTTTGAATCTCTTTATTACTAAATTTTTGAGTTTTTGACATTGATACATTATCCCCAACAAACAAAGTCCTTGTCCTATCAGAGCAGTATCTTTTATGCTTAATCCCAGCATCAAGCAAAAGCAAATCCCCTTTTTTTAAAACTTTATTACTAACTCTTGCATGAGGGAGGGCTGCGTTTTCATTAATGGCTACAATTGGCTCAAAACTAAGTTCCCTTTTGCCCCTTTTTGTCAAAACCTCTTTAAATCTAAAAGACAATTCAAACTCATCCACCCCATCTTCAATTATTTTTGAAAACTCTCTAAACGCCAAAGCCCCCTCTTTTGCCGCTTCTTTTATAAGATTTAGCTCATTTTTATTTTTTCTAATTCTCTTTTTAAAAGAGAAAAAAGGGGCATCAATTAAATTTGTAACCTTTTTTAAACTCTCATAATCTTTTTTTGAGTAGTTAGTCGGGTCAATATGAAGCCTTTTTAGCCTATGCTTTAAAATAAGCTCCCTTGCCTTTTTAATCAAATCCTTAGCCTCTATCACATCAGCCTTTGCATTTTGTTTTGCTTCAAGGGTATATCTGCCATCGGTAATTACATACCTTCTATCACCCACACTCAAAAAAAGAGCGTTATCACTACTCCATCCACACTCATAATAAATCTCATTCTCTTTATTTAGAATGTAATCCATTTTTATGCTTGTTTTGATTGTTTTGCCATCTTAATTTCATTTAAAATCTGCATCATTGAAAGAAGCCCCAAATGGTAACTAAAAGGTCCAAATCCGCTAATTGTCCCAGCAACTACTGGCGAGATTAAAGATTTTTGCCTAAACTCTTCCCTTGCAGCAATGTTTGAGAGATGAACTTCAACAACCGGAATTGGAATATCCCTCAAAGCCGCAATAGCATCTCTTATCGCAATTGAATAGTGAGTAAGAGCTGCTGGATTTATTATTATCCCGTCTGTCCCATCTGTAATTGATTCTTGAATTGCATCAACAATATCACCTTCATGGTTTGACTGATAAAAATCAATCTCAAATCCGTTTTGTTCAGCTACCAACTTCATATTTTCGTTAATATCATCAAGTTTCATAGGTCCGTAGATATTTACTTCCCTAATTCCAAGTAGATTTAAATTTGGTCCGTGGATTACTTTTATTTTCATTTTGTCTCCTTTTTTGTGTAATTTTACTATAATTTGCAAAAAAGGAGAGAAACTTGAAAAAAATTAAAGCCAAATTTATCCTAACACCTGATAAAATAATAGAAAATGGAGAGATTTTATTTAAGAGAAAAATTATAAAAATAGGCAAAAACCTCCCTAATACTAATAAAACCTACAAATTTGACCTTGTTATGCCAGCATTAATAAACACCCACACCCATTTAGAATTTAGCAAAAACAAAACTCTCCTTGAATACGGGGATTTTATAACATGGCTAAATTCAGTAATACACCACAGAGAAAATCTCTTTATAGAGTGCAAGGGAGATTGTTTTAAAAAAGCAATTGATGAGATGAAAAGAAGCGGGGTTTGTGCCTTTGGAGAGATAAGCTCAACTGGAAATGATTTAAAATATCTCCGTCACTCCCCTTTAAAAGTTGTCTATTTTAATGAAATAGTAGGCTCAAACCCGGGAGCCGTTGATGTCTTGTATACCGATTTTTTAAGCCGCCTTCAAAGTTCATTAGAGTTAAAAAGTGACAAATTTCACCCAGCAATCTCAATCCACTCCCCATATTCAGTCCATCCAATTTTAATGCAAAAGGTGCTAAACATTGCAAGAGAAAAAAACCTCCCCATCCAAGCCCATTTTATGGAGAGCAAGGCAGAAAGAGAGTGGCTTGATAGAGGAGAGGGGGATTTTAAAAAGTTTTTTGAAAAGATATTCCCACACGCAAAGCCTCTAATCTCTCCAAAAGAGTTTTTATATCAGTTTAGGGGCTTAAAAACAACTTTCATCCACTGCGTCTGGGCTAATGATGAGGAACTTGATATTATAAAAAATCTAAACGCATCAATAGCTCATTGCCCAATCTCCAATAGACTCTTAAATGTTGGAAAATTAAACCTAAAAAAAGTAATGGATAAAAAGATACCTTTTAGCGTTGCAACTGATGGACTAAGCTCAAATTACTCTTTGAATATTTTTAAAGAACTAAGGGCTGCTTTATTTATGCACTATGAAATTGACCCAAACGCCTTGGCAAAAGAGCTAATAATCTCAGTTACTAAAACCGCAGCAAATTCACTAAACCTAAACAACGGAGAAATAGCTCCAAATAAAGATGCCGATTTAATAGCAATAAAACTTCCTCACACAAAATCAAACATCCACTTACACACTATACTGCATACAAATGAAGTTGAAAAAATGTTTATAAACGGAGAGGAGATTTAGTGGAGGTGCTTTAACACCTCCCCTATCACTTTTTTATGCTGCTGCTTTTATTTGTAGTCTTATTAGTATTTACCTCGGCAAAATTATCATTCATTTGAACAACTTCCTCTTTATCTTTTGTAGATTTAACTACCAAAGATGGAGTTTCTTTTGGTGCCTCTTTTTGAAGCTCTGTTTGGGTTTTATTTAAAATTTCATCAATGCTTACATTATCAAAACTCTCAACCTTAACGCCAGGTTGTGTAGTTGAGAGCGGCAAGTTAATAGGTTTTTGAGTTTTAGGAGCTACTACTTTTTCATTCATATTATAAGGAACTTGGCTATTTAAAACAGATTTTGGATAAGTAACAGGAGTTAAAGACTTAGTTTTTTGAGTTGAGAGGGTAGAAACTTCATTAGTAGTATCAAGTGGAGCAACATTTACTTCTGATGTATTTACAATCTCAACTCTTCTATTTATACACCTATTTGTTTCATTTGTATTTGGAACAAGAGGAAATTTTTCTCCAAACCCTTTTGCCACAATTCTTTTTGGAGAAATTCCAAAATGTTTAACCAAAACATCTCTAACTGCCTTAGCTCTTTTTTTAGATAGCCATAAATTATATTTTGGATTACCCAAATCATCCGTATATCCATCTACTTCAATATTAAGTTTTGGATTAGCCTTCATAATTTCTGCTACCTTTTGAAGCTGAGGATAGTAAATTTTCTTAACTTTCCACTTACCTTTATCAAAATTAATTCTAAGAGTTGTCAAAATCGGACATCCATAATGGTTAACCGTTAAATTCTCAGGAGTATTTGGACATCTATCAAGCGCATCTGGAACTCCATCCCCATCACTATCAGGCGGCAAAACATAATTTGGATTTTCAACCTCTACATGAGGAGTTGGTTTTTCTGGCTCTTTTTTTATCTTCTCACCTTTTCCACTCCACCCAACGACTTTCATATTACCAGCAAGCTCTACTACATTTTTTGCCATTGGCTTTTCTGCACATCCAATAATAAAAAGCAAACTTCCAAGCCCTAAAATTAAACTCTTTTTCATTTTTTCTCCTATATTAAAATTTCTCTTTTACCTTTTGAATTTGGAGGGGATAAAATTCCAGCCCGCTCCATTTGCTCAATAATATTTGCTGCCCTATTATATCCAATTTGAAGACGTCTTTGAATATAGCTTATGCTTGTTTTTCTCTCAGTTAAAATAATTTCTTTTGCTTTTTCAAACAATTCATCCACTTTATCAAGCTCAATTTCTTCTTTCTGAGACTCTAAGAAATTAATAAACTCTTCATCATATTCAACTTCTCTTTGAGTTTTTAAAAATTCAACTACGCTCATAATCTCCTCTTCACTCACAAAAGGAGCGTGAAGCCTTAAAATCTCACCCGTTGGAGATTTAAAAAGCATATCCCCTCTACCAAGCAACTTCTCAGCTCCATCAGCATCCAAAATAATCCTACTATCCATTCTTTGCCCCACTCTAAAACTAATTCTTGTTGGTAAATTTGAACGAATAACCCCAGTTAAAACATCTGCACTCGGTCTTTGAGTAGCCACTATAAGATGAATTCCACTCGCTCTTGCTTTTTGAGCAAGTCTTGCAATTGAGGTTTCAATACTTGATTTTTGCTCAATTGCCAATAATTCTGCCAACTCATCAATTACCACAACAATATAAGGTAATCTCTCTTCTGGTGGAACAATCTCATTATATTTTTGAATGTTTCTAACCCTTTTTTTAGAGATTAATTCATATCTCCTATCCATCTCTTTTACCATTCTCTCTAATGCACTCTCAGCTTTTTTCATATCCGTAACAACTGGCACTAAAAGATGAGGAATATCTTCATAAATATTAAATTCAAGCATTTTTGGGTCAATCATTAAAAGTTTTAAATCATCAGGCGAATTTCTATAAAGCAAAGAGATAATAATTGAATTTAATCCAACACTCTTACCACTCCCAGTAGTCCCTCCTATTAAAAGATGAGGAAGAGTTACTAAATCAGCAACAAAAGGCTTTCCTACAATATCCTTACCAAGCGCAATAGTTAAAGGAGATTTTGATTTTTGAAAAATATCACTCTCTATTATCTCTCTTAGATAAATCGTTTGAGCTTTTTTGTTTGGCACTTCAATCCCAACAACATCTTTACCAGGAATTGGAGCTTGGATTCTAACTGATTTTGCTTTTAAAACCATTGCCAAATCATCTTGCAAAGATACAATTTTACTAATTTTTATTCTTGGGTCTGGTTTGAATTCAAAAGTAGTAACAACAGGACCTACATAATATCTAATAATATCTCCTTTGATATTAAGACTTTTAAATTTTTCTAAAATTGCCCTAATTTGCCAATCAATCTCCTCTTCATCAATTCTATACTCAACATTTTTGGGCTTTTGTAAGAAATTAATACTTGGAAATACCCAATCTTTTGGAGTCTCTCTTTTGCCAACTTCTATTTGAGATAAGAAATTTTCACTAACCTCATAACTATCTGATTTGACTACTTTAACTTCTTGTTGAGGCTTTTTATCCAAATTAACATTAACTTCAACATCTTTATTATCTTTTTTACAAGTTTTATCTACCTCTTT
>JAMOSZ010000027.1 GCA_027062625.1 Nautiliaceae bacterium | reverse complement strand
TTTACAAGTTTTATCTACCTCTTTTACCTCTTTAATTTCATAAAGCTTCTCGCTCACAACTGGCTCTTTTAAAATATCACTAACCCTTTTTTTATCATCCACTTTTTCTCTAATATCATCAAAATTATCATCAATATCACTTAAAGAGACTTTATCAATTTTACTTTTTACTTCATCAAGCACATCAATATCATCTGGCTTATCTTCAAAAGATGGTTTTACCTTATTAATTTCAAAGTTGGAAAAGAAATTTTTTATTTTATTAAATGTAGAAAAAATAAAAGTCTCAAAATCAAACTCTATTCTTGATTTTTTTTTAGGAGATTTTACTTTTTTTGAAGAAGTTTTAGTCTTTTGTATGTTAGTTTTTTGAGAGTGAAGTTTTTTAAACAACGATAAATTCAAAATCTTCTCAATTCCTCTCTCCCCTATAAATATAACTACCCCAGCCAAAACAATCAAAGAAGAGACTAAAATAACTCCAAAAGCCCCAATATAAAACTTTAAAAATAGAGCAAATTTTGTATTTAAAAATCCACTCTTAAAAAGTCCCTCCATCAACCAAACCCCAACAAAAATAACTATCCCACCAAGAATTTTTCTTGCAATTTCAATAGAAAACTTTCTCATAAAAAAAAGATATAAAATATAAAACAAAAAAAACGCAAATACATATCCTAAAACTCCAAAAACCCTATAAGTAATATCTCCTAAAAATTTCCCAAAAGCTCCCATTAAATCTTCATTTCTAAACACAATAGAAAAAAAATAGTAAATCCAAAAAACAAAGAATAAAAAGTAAACAAAAATCCTCACTCCATTTCCTTATTTAAGACTTTAACTCTTACTCTAAATTCCACATCCCTCAAAACAATCTCATCTCCAATTTCTAACTCTTTAAGTTTTACTTTTTTATTATTTTTTATAATTTCAATACACCCTCTTTTTTTAGGATTTAGCATCTCAAACGAATTTAATAAGAGATTAACATTATTATATTTAAAATTAAGTATCTGTGCAATAGCATTATCAAATTCACTATTTATAAAAGAGATTTTATTTTGCATTATCTTTTCAAACTCTCTTACTAAACTCTCAATCTCTCTCCCTTTACCAGTTAAAATCTCTTCAAATTCTTTATCAAAAAGCCTTTTTAAATTCTCAATCTCTTTTTGATAAAACGAAAATCTCTCAAAAACTCTTCTAAATCCATCTTTTACGCCATTTAATATAAATTCTTTACGATGTAAAATATTCAAAAACGCCAAATTAAAACTACTTATCATTTCATCAATTCTTAACAAAAGCTCATTTTTATCAGGAAGCGCAATCTCAATTGCATTACTCGGAGTAGCCGCTCTTTTATCCGCTACAAAATCACTAATTAAATAATCAATCTCATGCCCAACTGCTGAGATTATGGGAGTTTTAGCCTCAAAAATAGCATCTGCTACAACCCTTTCATTAAAAGCCCACAAATCTTCCTTACTCCCACCTCCCCTTGCAACAATAATCAAATCAAATCCTCTTCCATCTTCAAACCTAAACTCATCTGCTTTTTTTATATTTTTTGCAATACTCTCCTTTGCCCCATCTCCTTGAACTAAGGTATCAAAAAGATAAAACTTACTAAGAAGCCATCTTTTCTTTGCAACTCTTAGCATATCTTGCAAAGCCGCCCCAGTTTTTGAAGTGATAAGTGCAACTCTTTTTGGGAATTGTGGAAGAGGCTTTTTATTATCAAAATATCCAAGATTTTTTAACTCTTCCTTTAACCTCTCAAAAGCAATTTGAAGCTCGCCTATTCCTCCAAAAGTTATCTTTTGAGCAATTAATTTATACTCCCCTCTTGGCACATAAACACTAACCCCTCCAAAAACCTCAACCTCATCCCCAACTCTAAGAGGACTCTTCATTCCCTTTACATTACTTCTCCACATCGCACAATTAATAGAAGAGTTTTCATCTTTTAAAGTAAAATAAAGATGTCCAGAAGTGTGATAGGTTACTTTACTAACTTCTCCTTTTACATAAACTATCTCAAAATGAGTATCAACGAGAGATTTTAATTGATTGTTTAACTCTGTTATTGTCACTGGTTTCAACTATTTTCCTTTTAATTTTTGGAGAAATTTTTACCAAAATATCATAAGTTATCGTATCAAAATTTTTTACAAACTCCTTAACATCATCAAACACAACAACCTCATCCCACTCCCCATCTACAATCATATAATCCATAGAGATTTTTCCAAGGGCAAAAGTATCTTTTAGCTTGCATCCATTTTTAAAATAAGGAATCCCATCAGCATATCCAATATCAATTGTGGTAATAACCCTTTTTTTATCGCTCATAAAAGCTTTATTATATCCACATCCTTCCTTTTCATCCAAAACTCTTCTACTAACCATCTTACCAACAAGCTTCATAACTCCTTCATATCCATCAATCCCACCATACATAGCAATACCAACTCTTACAAAATCAAGGGTATTAGGAAGTTTAGTCAAAGCGGCTGAATTTGCTATATGAAAATAAGGCAAATGAAGATTATTTTTAGTGCAAAACTTCTCAACTTTATCTTTTATTTTTAAAAATTTATCATATTGAATAAAAGTATCGCACCCATCCTCATCGGCACAACAAAAATGGGAAAAAACTCCTCTTAGCTCAAACCCTTTTTTTAAAATAATCTCCAACGCTTCTTCCACTTCCTCTTCTAAAATCCCGTTCCTTCTAAATCCAGTATCAACTTTTAAGTGAATGTATGGATGGCGATTTTTTTTAAGTTGTAAAAGAGAGTTAATAGCATAAGAGAAATTCATAGCATCTCTACTTGTTGGTGGATTAAAAATTAAAATCTCTTCAAAAAATCCTCTCACAATCCTTGCTTCATCATTATCTCTAACTGCTACTTTTTTTACTCCAAACTCTTTTAGCATCTTAGAAATTGGTAAAATACCATGCCCATACGCATTATCTTTAATTACGGCAATAATATTAGGATTAATTGAAGAGATTTTTTTTAGATTATTAAAAAACTTTTCTTTATTAAGATATACAAAAGCCAAAAGGGATTACCCTTTAAGTGGCTTAATAGCGTCAAATGGATTTTCAATAACTCTTTTTCTATCTACAACATAAGGAATAAGTGCAACTTGTCTTGCTCTTTTTATTGCTTTTGTTACCATATCCTGATGTTTTTTACAAGTACCAGTTAATCTTCTTGGCATAATTTTATATCTCTCAGACAAAGAATACTTAATAAGTTCAAGGTCTTTATATCCAATGTAATCAACTTTCATTTCACAATATTTACATCTTTTTTTTCCATATTTTCTTTTTGGGTCTTGTGCCATTGTCTATCCTTTAAAATGGTATTTCATCTTCATCAATATCAATTGATGGAGCTTGATTTTGATTGTTTTGTTGTGGTTTTTGATAACTACTTTCATAATTTTTTTCAGTCTGATAACTTTGAGCTTCACTTTTACTATCCATAAACTGCACCCTCTCAGCAATAACTGAGTGTTTACTTCTTTTTTGACCAGAACTATCCACCCACTGGTCTAAAACAAGCCTTCCCTCAACTAAAACTCTTCTACCTTTGTTTAAATACTGGTTTGCAACCTCAGCACTTCTACCAAAAACTGTTATATCAATAAACAAAACTTCTTGCTTATTCTCACCAGTTACATTATCTTTATAAACTCTATTTACTGCAAGTCCAAATTTTCCAACAGCTGTCCCACTTGGAGTATATCTTAACTCTACATCACGCGTAAGATTTCCTATTAAGATTACTTTATTGAACATCAGCTACCATTTTTTCCCAGCGAGCTATATCTTTTTTAGTTTCATATTTAACACTCATAAATCTTAAAACATCTTCATTATATCTTAATTGTCTTTCAAGCTCTACAACTGCTGGCGCTGGTGCTTTGTAATAAACTATATAATAATGACCTCTCTCAAACTTTTGAATTGGATAAGCAAGCTGTCTAATTCCAATGTTATCAACCGCAGCTACTTCTCCACCAAAATCTGTAATAACTTTTTTTACATTCTCAATAATTGCATCTTTTTCTTCATCCGTTAATGTTGGTTTTAAAACAAGCATTGTTTCATAATGTTTCATTAAATCTCCTTTTGGCTTTTTAGCCCCCGTGCTTAGGAGCAAGGAGCTATTTGAGAGGGAATTATACAAAAAAATAAAAAATAATCCAAATTTAATTTTTTTGATATAATTTTTCCCAAAAAGGAGTAAGAATGAAAAAAGTAGCAATAAATGGACTTGGTAGAATTGGAAAAATGGTTTTGTGGCACTACTTTACAAACAAACCAGATAATATTAAAATAATTGTAGCAAATGGAGGTAGCGGGACTCCGGAAGATTTAGCGTATATGCTCAAATTTGACTCAGTTCATGGAAAATTTCCAGTTAGTGTAGAGTATACAGATGATAGCTTAATTTTAGATGGAGAAGAGATTAAAATTGTAAGTGAGAGAGACCCTCAAAAACTTCCTTGGAGTGAAATGGGAATTGATATTGTAATTGAAGCTACCGGCAAATTTACAGAAAGAGAAAAAGCAGCAAAGCATTTACAAGCAGGAGCTAAAAAAGTAGTAATCACAGCACCTGGCAAAAATGTAGATAAAACAATCGTGCTTGGAGTTAACGAAAATGAGTACGATCCAAACAACCACCACATAGTATCAAACGCAAGCTGCACGACAAACTCACTCGCACCGGTTATGAAGATTTTAGAAGATGAATATGGGGTTGAGAGTGCGTTAGTTACAACAGTTCACGCATACACTTCAAGTCAAGTAACAATTGATAAGAAAAAACCAGGAAAACATAGAAGAGGAAGAGCTGCTGCAATTAATATCATCCCTACGACAACAGGAGCGGCAAAAGCTACAATTGAAGTAATCCCTGAGCTTAAAGGAAAAATGCACGCAATGGCTCTAAGAGTACCAGTAGCTGATGTAGCAGTAACTGATATTAGCGTAACTCTTAAAAAAGAAGTAAGTGCAGAAGAATTAAATAAAAAATTTGAAGAGTATGCAAACGAGAAATTAAAAGGAATTCTTGGAATTACTTATGATGAAGTAGTATCAACCGATATGATAAACAACCCAAATTCAAGCACAATTGACGCCCTCTCAACCGCGGTTGTAGATGGAAATAAAGCAAAAATCCTCACTTGGTATGATAATGAATTTGGATATGCAAAAAGAGTATTAGAACTTACTTCTTTAATCGCTTCAAAACTCTAAGCCAAAAGCCCTTAGCTTTTGGCAAGCTTGCTTATATAAGCATTGGAATATCCCAAAAACCTTGCAATTTCACTATATTTATAGCCGTGGGCTTTTGCCGCTTTTATTGCTTCTTTTTTATCTTCATACTCTTTGAAAAACTCTTCAAGTCTTTTTCTAACTACCTTTATATTTCCATTTTCATCTTTAATAATTTTTGGTTCTTTATAAATCTCTTCAATCTCAAACTTTTCAAGAGGTTTTTTTAGCCACTCAATATACTCATCAAGAGGTTTTTCAAAAATTTTGCTACCTTCAATAATTTCTGAAAATCTATTTTTATTAAGTCTTAGATACAAAGATTGATATTTCCATTTTGTAATATCATCCACAAGACCTAAAACAAAAGCATTTCTTTCAATATATTTTACGATATTCCAAAAATGTTTCTCATCAAAGAGCATATAACTCTCAAATCTCCCTTTCCACAAATGTCCAACTCTATTATTTTTAAAGTTATACCAAGCAGCATAAGCACTATTTAAAAATCTCATAGCTTCACTTAAATTATCTTTATGAGTCTCAATTAAGATATGATAATGATTTGGTAAAATAGTAAATGCGTGAAATGTTACATTATAATCATACTTTGTCTTTAACATAAGTTCTAAAAATTTAATATAATCTTCCTTTTCATTAAAAATATCTTTTCTCTCAACTCCCCGATTTACAATATGATAAAACCCAGGGTCACTAACTCTTGGTTTTCTTGCCATTAACAACTCCTTAATAATTTGATTAAAGAAAAAAAGAAGATAAAATAAGAAAAAGTAAATTTAAATCTATTAATACCCCCCCCCCCCGCTCAATATTTTTGAGTGAAGTTGACTAAACCTTTTCAACTCTTACTATCCTTTTGCCATTTGAAATAAGTCTTACTCTATCACCTTTTTTAATATCAATTCCCTTTACAATAACAACAACCCTTCTCCCATCATCAAGCTTTATAAAAAGCTCTTCACCATTTGCTTTATCCTCTTTATACCCAACAAAAGCACCGCTTAACCCACCAACTAAGGTAGATAAAATATTACCCTTACCCTTTCCAAACATGCTCCCAAGCACACTTCCAGTATAAGCTCCAACAAAAAGTCCACTTCCATTATCTTTTATTACAACTCTCTTGACATCTTCAACTACACCCATTTGATAAGTTAACTCTTCATTTACTTCACTTAAACTAACTTCATTAGAGTTATACATTTTTGAACACCCATTTAAAAACAAAAAAATAATCCCCACTATTATTAATAGTTTTTTCATCTCTATCTCCTAAATTAAGCAACAAATTATAACATTAAAATAATAAAAAATTAATAATTTTATTGTATAAATCGTAAACAAAGAGTAAATAAACAGTAAAAAAATCGTAAATCAAAAAATAGTGCCAGATAAATTTATTTTAACAAAACCAAATGAATTTGACATTAATTTTTTTTTAAGATAAAATTCAGCCAAAAAAGGAGAACTTATAATTAAGAGGACTAAACTTGATTAACTTCTACTTACTTCTTTTAAAGGAACTTAATGGCTGATATTATTGGTTACAAAATTAATGGGAATATTTATGACCTTCAAACAATAAAAGCAAAAAATATTGACACAGCAAACGCAACTCCAATTTACTTTGAAGACAGTGAAGACGCACTAAAACTTATCCGCCACTCTGCTGCACACTTAATGGCTCAGGCAATAAAAGAGCTATATCCGGATGCAAAATTTTATGTAGGACCGGTAATTGAAAACGGATTTTATTACGATTTAAAAACATCAACTCCAATTAGCGATAAAGATTTAAAAGCTATTGAAAAGAAGATGAAATCTCTTGCTAAAAAAAAGTTTGAGATTACAAGATATGAAATAAGTAAAAATGAAGCAAGGGAAAAATTTAAAGAGGATGAATTAAAACAAGCAGTACTTGATATGATAGAAGATGAAAAAGTGTCAATCTATCGTCAGGGGGATTTTGAGGATTTGTGTAGAGGACCCCATGTACCAAATACAAAATATCTCCAAAATGTAAAACTTCAAAAAGTAGCCGGAGCTTACCTTGGAGGAGACTCTTCAAAAGAGATGCTAACAAGAATTTACGGAACCGCCTTTGCAAGTAAAGATGCTCTTGCTAAATATTTAAAAATGCTTGAAGAAGCACTAAAAAGAGACCACAGAAAAATAGGCAAAGAACTTGAACTTTGGCTTTTTGATGAAGATGTGGCTCCTGGAATGCCAATTTGGCTACCAAAAGGGGCAATGCTAAGAAGCAATCTTGAAAAGCTGCTTTTTTCAGCTCACATCAGAAGATATTATGAACCGGTTAGAGGACCTGAACTTTTAAAGAGTGAAATGTGGAAAATAAGCGGGCATTACTACAACTATAAAGAGAATATGTATTTTACTCAAATAGCTCATGATGAAGAAGATAAAGAAGCCCAAGAGTATGGAATTAAGCCTATGAACTGTCTTGCGCATGTTAAAATCTTTGGACATAAAACAAGAAGCTATAAAGAGCTTCCACTAAGACTATTTGAATTTGGAACGGTACACCGCCACGAAAAAAGCGGAGTGCTTCATGGACTGCTTAGAGTTAGGGAATTTACCCAAGATGACGCTCATATCTTCTGCCGCCCAGACCAGATTGAAGAAGAAGTTATTAAAGTACTTGATTTTGTTGATTCAATTATGCAAAGATTTGGATTTAAGTATGAGATGGAAATCTCAACCCGCCCTGAAAAATCAATAGGAAGCGATGAGATTTGGGAAAAAGCAACATCAGCCCTAAAAGCGGCTCTTGATGGACTTGGGCGTAAATATGGAATTGATGAGGGTGGTGGAGCGTTTTATGGACCAAAGATTGATATTAAAATTACCGACGCAATTGGTAGAAAGTGGCAGTGTGGAACAATTCAAGTAGATTTTAATCTTCCTGAGAGATTTGACATAAGCTATGTTGATGAAAACAATGAAAGAAAGCGTCCTGTTATGATTCACAGAGCAATTATTGGAAGTTTTGAGAGGTTTATTGCGATCTTAACAGAACACTACGCCGGAGAATTTCCAACTTTTATTGCTCCAATAAAAGCGATTTTTGTGCCAATTAATGAAAAGCATACAGATTATGCAAAAGAGATTCAAAAAGAGCTTCTTGAATATGATTTAAAAACGGAAATTTTTGCAGGTAACGATTCACTAAATAAAAGAATCAGAAACGCAGAAAAACAAAAAGTTGGATATGTTGTAATTATCGGTGATGAAGAGGTTGAAAGCGGCACCGTTGCAATTCGCGATAGAAGAAAAAGAGAACAATACAAAATGAAAAAAGGAGAGTTTGTGGAAATGATTAAAAAACTTAGCGAGGTTAAACTATGAGTAAAAATAAGACTCTTATAAACGAAGAAATTTTAGATTTTACAGATAAAGTAAGATTTGTAGATACAGAAGGAGAGCCAAAAATAATTGATTCTCATAAAGCCCTAGAAATTGCATATAATAAAGGGCTTGATTTAGTATTAGTAGCTCCAAATGCAAATCCACCAGTTGCAAAAGCAATGGATTATGGAAAATATAAATACGAACAAGAGAGAAAGAAAAAAGAGGCAAAGAAAAAACAGGTAAAAATTGAAGTAAAAGAGATTAAGTTTACTTCAAAAATTCAACAAAACGACATTGATTTTAAAGTAAAACATGCAAGAGACTTTTTACAAAAAGGAAAACATGTAAAACTTAGAGTATTTTTAAGAGGAAGAGAGCTTGCAACCCCTGAGAAAGGGTTTGAGGTTATTGATAGAGTATGGGAGATGCTAAAAGATGTAGCAGAAAAACAAAACGAACCTAAACTTGAAGGAAATTATATTAACCTTCTTATAACTCCGCCAAAAAAGAAAAAATAGCCTCTTTTTGGCTTCTGTCTTTATTAAATTTTAGTGCCAGATACCTATTTCAATAGAAACAAAAAAGAAAAAAAGCAATTACTTGCTAATGTGAGTAATTGCTTTTTCTTTGAACTCTTTAAGTTTTTGAAGTAACTCTTCAAATAATCCACCAGTTTTATGGTTAGCTTTAATTTCTTTTTCAAGCTTATCAATCTCTTCTCTAAGCATTTTATAAGTTGTACTACTTTTACTTGTATATCCAAGCACCTCAGCAAGTTTAAGTTGATATTTAGCTTCTTCAAGATATTTAATTGCTTCTTTTTTATCTTTTTTAACAATTTCAGCCGCTTTTGCAACTAACGCCTGAGCTTTTACAAGTGGAATTGGAATAATTGTATCCACTTCAACTAATGTTGATAGAGCCATTTGTAAAACTTCTTTTGCCTCTTTAATTTTTCCTTCGTTAATATATTTAATCGCTAAATTCACAGCTGCTGGATATGTTGCAAGTGGTAAATTAATAGTCTTAATTACAATTTCATCTCTTAGAGTATTTAAAATAGCTCTTGCTTGTGGAAATCTATTCTCTTCTACTAATTTTTTAGCTTCTCTTGCCATTTTTTTAATGTCTTCAAGTTTACCTTGGAATTGATAAGCAACTACTTGCATATCAACTGGCAATAAATATGGAGGGTTTGGTGTATTTAATACAACTGCAAGTTGCCCTGCTGCATTTTTAAGTGCTTCAAGTGCTTTTTTCGGATTATTTGAATTTAGATACATTAAAGCTTCCTGAGTGTATTTAATAGCTTCAACTGCCTCTTTTATAATTTGATTTCCTTGATTTTGTTGAGCTTGTTGCTCTGCTTTTGCAACTGCATTATTACTAATAGCATTTGTTTTTGCATCTGCTGCTAAAAGTGATGTAGATATTATTGAAATTGCCGCTATTGCCGATACGATTTTTTTCATTTCTTACTCCTTGTTTTTTAGTTATTATACATTATTTAGTGGAGTTATGTCAAGTTTTTTGAAATAGTTATTTTAATTTTTAATTTTCGCTTAATTTTTTTATGTGGTATAATTGCGATAAAAAAGGTGCTTTATGCAAGAAAAAATCAGAAACTTCTCAATCATAGCCCATATTGATCACGGAAAAAGCACATTAGCTGATAGGCTTATAGAGTTTTGCGGAGGAATTAGCGAGAGAGAAAAAGAAGACCAACTTCTTGATACAATGGATATTGAAAAAGAAAGAGGCATTACAATTAAAGCTCAAAGCGTTAGACTTGAATATAAAGACCATATATTAAATCTTATTGATACCCCAGGACATGTTGATTTTTCTTATGAAGTTAGCAAATCCTTAAAAAGTAGTGAAGGTGCTTTATTGGTAGTTGATGCAACCCAAGGAGTTGAGGCTCAAACGCTTGCAAATGTCTATATGGCAATTGAAAACGACCTTGAAATCATTCCGGTAATTAACAAAATTGACTTACCATCAGCAGAGCCAGAGAGAGTCGCCAAAGAAATAGAACAAACTATCGGAATTGATGCAAGCGAGGCTATTTATGTTAGTGCAAAAACAGGAGAAGGAATTGAAGAGTTACTTGATGCAATAATTAAGAGAATCCCAGCTCCAAAAGGCAACCCAAACGCTCCAACAAAAGCATTAATTTATGATAGTTGGTTTGATAATTATCTTGGAGCAATTTGTTTAGTTAGAGTATTTGATGGCTCCATTAAAAAAGGACAAGAAGTTTTGGTTATGGGGACTGGCAAAAAGCACAAAGTCTTAGACCTATTCTATCCACATCCTCTAAAAAAACTAAAAACCGATGAAATTAAAACGGGAGAAGTTGGGGTTGTTGTAATGGGACTTAAAAATGTAGCTGATATTAAAGTCGGAGATACAATAACAGATGCCAAAAATCCAGCAACTAAGCCAGCAGCTGAGTTTGAAGAGGCAAAAAGTTTTGTGTTTGCTGGACTTTACCCAATTGATACGGATAAATATGATGATTTAAGAGATGCACTTGAAAAACTAAAACTAAATGACGCTTCCATTACTTTTGAGCCAGAAACATCCCAAGCCCTTGGATTTGGATTTAGGGTCGGATTTCTTGGAATGCTTCATATGGAAGTAGTTAAAGAGAGGTTAGAGAGAGAATTTGGAATTGAGCTTATTGCAACCGCTCCAAGCGTTACATACAAAGTAAAATTAACAGATGGAAGTGAAATTGAAGTATCTAACCCAAGTGAACTTCCACCTCCAAATAAGATTGATAAGATTTATGAACCGTATGTAAAAGCTACAATCCTAACTCCAAGTGAGTTTGTAGGAAATTTAATTGGATTTTTAAACGAAAAAAGAGGGGTACAACTTAAAATGGAATATCTAACTCCTAAGAGAGTTTTGCTTGAATATGAATTACCTCTTAATGAGATAGTAACTGACTTTTATGATAAATTAAAAAGTCTAACAAAAGGATATGCGAGCTTTGATTATGAGCCAATTGGCTATAAAGAGGGTGATTTGGTTAAAATGGATATAAGAGTTGCTGGTGAGATTGTAGATGCCCTTAGCGTGATTGTCCCAAGAGATAAGGCTGAGAGAAAAGGAAGAGAATTAATTAAAGTTATGAAAGAGCTTATCCCAAGACAGCTTTTTGAAGTTGCAATTCAAGCAAGTATAGGAAATAAAATTATTGCCAGAGAAACCGTTAAAGCCCTTAGAAAAGATGTAACGGCTAAATGTTATGGTGGGGATATTAGTAGAAAAAGAAAACTACTTGAAAAACAAAAAGAGGGTAAAAAGAGAATGAAAGCAATTGGAAAAGTAAATATCCCACAAGAAGCTTTTTTGAGTGTCTTAAAAATTAATTAATCCTTTAAAATAGAAAAAATCCAAAAGACTCCCAAAACAAAAGCAAACAAAAATCCCCCTACTCCAAGCAAAGAAAGCCCTTGGATTGTAGGAGGGATTTTTGCACTAAGAAGCATTGAAGAACCAATAAGGATTGAAGCAATAATTATTGAAATTGAGAGGCGATTAAATGATTTTTTAACAGCTTCTTCAAAATCTTCAAGCCCAATATGTTCAAACTCTATCTTTAAATTTCCATCCCGAATCTTTGAGATAATCTCATTAAAACTCTCCGGAGCACTTATGATAAAGTCTAAAATTGATTTATTTATTTCATGAGAATACTTTAAAAAAGAAAAAGGAGAAAAATTTTTTTTATAAAGCTTAACAATAAAAGGTTTTATCTCCTCAGCCGCCCTAAATTCTGGATACAACATCTTCCCAATCCCCTCCATTGTTACAAGGGCTTTGGCTAAGAGATAATTATCCTCTTTAAAAAAAATTTTATACTCACTCATAACCCTTAACATATCATCTATCAAACTTCTAAGCTCAACATCCCTTAAAGAGGAGTAAAAATAAGTAGAAATAATATCTGCCATCTCTTTTTTAAAAGAAGAGATATCAACTTCACCTTGAATTTTTGAGAGTTTTAAAAGATAAGATGCTGCCTTTTCTTCATTGTTTTTAATTACATAATAAATCATTTCAATAAAATATTTCTGGTCCTCTTCACTAAGCCTCCCCATTATCCCAAAATCTAAAAAGACAATCTTCCCATCACTTACCATCAAATTTCCAGGATGAGGGTCGGCGTGAAAAAAGCGGTGGATAAAAATCTGCTCACAAATTAAATCAAAACCTTTCTTTGTAATCTCTTTTAAATCATATCCCTCTTTTCTTAGTCTCTCAACCTCATTTATCTTAATTCCATCAATAAATTCCATTATCAAAACTCTTTTAGTTGAATACTTTTTATAAAGCTTTGGGACTTTTATATTGGGATTATTTTTAAAATTTGCAGCAAATCGCTTTAAATTAAGAGCCTCTATCTTAAAATCAAGCTCCTTTTTTATAGCTTTTGCAAACTCTTCAATAATTTTCACCAAATCAACCCCATAAACCAAAAACTTCTCCCTTAAAAGCTTAGCAAGTCTAAGAAGCAAAGCAATATCAGCATAAATCTTCTCTTCAATCTCAGGTTTTAAAATCTTAACCGCAACAACCTCCCCGCTTTTTAACCTTGCTTTATAAACTTGTCCTATTGAAGCACTTGCAAGGAGTGTAAACTCTTCTTCAAAAATATCTGTATATCTACATCCTAACTCTTCTTCCAAAACCTCTCTCATAACATCAAAAGGCAAAGGAGTAACGCTATCTTGGAGTTTTTCAAACTCTCTTGCAAGTTCAAGGGGAATTAAATCTGGTCTTAAAGAGAGAAGCTGAGCAAGCTTTATAAAAGTTGGACCAAGCTCCTCAACTGCTTTTCTTATCCTCTCACTTCTTTTTAACTTAACTTCCCTTTTTGCTCTAACCGGTATCCCAACTGATTCTATCAAATCCCCAAAGCCATATTTTGCCAAAACAAAAATTATCTCTTTTGTCCGCTTTAACTCATACAAACTACTCTTTATCATTTCTCAAAAGCGACTTTAACTCCTCAATCTCTTTCCTTAAAGCCTCCACATCCTCTTTTGTAGCAACCCCAAGCTCTTTTAATTGTCTTTTAACCTCTTCTTTTATCATCTTTTGAATTTCATTTAACTTCTCTTCACTCTCTTTTGTTAGTTTTTCTATAAGCTCTTTTGCCTCTTTTTCTGTCAACTCACCCTTTTTTCTTGCTTCTTCAATAAATTCTTCTACCTTCTCTTTTGCTAAAAAAAGACTCCCAACTCCAAGCTTAATCAAATCGTCAAAGCTCATATACTCTCCTTTTTCTCTATTATACTATATATTTTAAATTTTTTAACTTTTAAAGCAACAACATAAACCCAATAAGGATTAAAAAAGTTTTTCGAAAAATAATCTTGATGATACTCCTTAGCCTTATAAAACCTATCAAAAGACTTAACCTCAGTTACTACATCTCTCCCTTTTTCTTTAAGCTCTTTTATTTTTTTAAGAGCCTTTTTTTTGTTCTTCGTTAAGATATAAAATAATTGAGCAATACTAAATCCCAATACCATTCTCCACCCTCTCCAAAAATCGCTTTCATTAAAGCTCATTTATCTCAAATTCTCCTTTTCTTAGATATCCAAGAGGAGAAGCTCACACACTATCTTTATTTCTCTTCTTTCTCAATCAAAAAAACCTTCATTCCAAGTCTGTTTGCCACTTTTTCAAGTCTTTTTATATACCTGTTATCTTTTCTTCCCACGATCAAAGCAACTGCTGGTTTTTTGTGAGTCATAATAGAATAATAAAGACTCTGTCCAATCCCCTCAGCCCACTTCTTAGCCCAGTCAACTTCTATTGCATACTCATCAGTCAAACAATCAACCCTTGTCCTATCACTTAACCTAACTTCCATCTTCCCGCCAAGTGAATTGCAAAACTTTTGCTGATAATATTTTTCTGTGTGCTTTTTGTAATAGACTCTTTTCTCTTCTTTCTGACATCCAAGAAAAAGACTAACTATCCCTAACAATACTATTAACAATACTCTCAACATCCACTCCTAAATATTTTTCAACTTCTTCTACTTTTCCATGAGGTATAAACTTATCCGGATACTCAAAACTCTTAATTCTCACTCCAAGCCCCTCTTTATTTACAAACTCACTAAGCATCTCCCCAATTCCACCCTTTTTAGCATTATCGCTTATTATATACCACCTTTTTGCCTTTAAAGACTTCAAAAGCTTCTTATCAAAAGGTTTAACAAACCTCAAATCCAAAAGCCCTACATTTATTCCTCTTTTTTCAAGCTCTTTTAAAATCTTATAAGCCTTTCCAACCCCATTTCCATACCCTATAAGCATAATCTCATCACTATCTACCAAAAGCTCACCCTCTCCAAGCCTAAAATCACTCGCCTCAAACTCCCCATTCAATAAAAACGCACCCCTTGGATATCTAAACGCAATTGGACCTTTGTTATAATTATAAGCAAACCTAACCGCTTTTTTTAAACTCTCAAAATCTCTTGGAGCAAAAAGGGTCATATTTGGAATAATCCTCAAATACCCAACATCAAACACCCCTTGATGAGTCTCACCATCATCTCCTACTATCCCGGCTCTATCAATTGCAAATCTAACCGGATAGTTATCAAGACACACATCGTGGATAATCTGGTCATATCCTCTTTGAAGAAAAGTTGAATAAATAGCCACAAAAGGTTTAAATCCTTCCTTTGCCAAAGGTGCCATTGAAGTTACCGCATGCTGCTCGGCAATCCCAACATCCCAAAATCTCTCTGGAAACTCTTTCATAAGCTCTTTTATACCAGTCCCACTTGGCATAGCCGCAGTAACTCCTACTACTTTTTCATCCTCCCTTGCAATTTCAAGCAAAGAAGAAGCAAAAACTTTTGTAGCTGATAGAGTTGGAGGATTTAGCGGTTTTCCGGTTTTTAAATCAAAAGGCGAAACCCCATGCCAATGCTCATAATACCCTTCTGCTTGTTTGTAGCCTTTTCCTTTGATTGTCTTTGCGTGCACTACTACTGGTTTTTTAAGATTCTTTGCAATTTTTAACACATCTATTATCTCTTCAAGGTTATGCCCATCAATTGGTCCGATATATTCAAGTCCAAGCTCTTCAAAAAAAATCCCGTTTACACTAAAAAATTCCTCAAACTTCTTAACCGCAAACTTTATATCGCTGTTTTTTTCAATTACTTTTTTTATTTTCTCTTTAAATCCTTGATAAAATTTTCCGGCTTTTAATTTTGTTAAATATCTACTAATTGCACCAATTGGCTTGCTTATACTCATCTCATTATCGTTTAAAATAATAACAACCGGGAGTTTTAAATATCCAAGCTCATTCATAGCCTCATAAACCATCCCTGCACTCATAGCCCCATCACCAATTAACACAACTGGGACTCTATCTTCATTTTTTAGCTTAATAGCCTTTGCAGCCCCTACTGCCACTGAAATTGAAGTGGATGAATGCCCGGCACTAAAATAATCACACTCACTCTCGCTTGGCTTTGTATATCCGCTAATCCCCCCAAACTGACGCAAAGTATCAAACGCTTCCCATCTATCAGTTAAGAGTTTATGGGCATATGCCTGATGGGATACATCAAAAATAAAAGGATCCTTTTTACAATCAAAAACATAATGCATCCCAATAATCAATTCAACCGCCCCAAGGGTTGAGCTAAGATGCCCTCCTCTTTTACTAACAACTTCAAGAATTCTTTTTCTTATTCTCTGAGCCAACTCTTCAAGTTCTGGTATTGTCTTATCTTTTATATTCATATAAGTTCCTCTAAAACTTTTAAAACTTTATCATTCTCCTGTGGCTTTCCAATTGTAATTCTTAGGGCATCAAACCCATAACTTGCCATATCTCTTACAATTATACCTCTTTTTAAAAGTTCATTTGCAATTTTTGTAGATTCTCTAATATATAACACAATAAAGTTTGTATAACTTTCAATATAATTTAAATTATATTTTTTAGCAAAATCAATATATTTTTGCATCTCTTTAAAGTTATTCTCAATCCCTCTTTTTACCCACTCTTTATCTTTTAATGCTTCAATTGCTGCTTTTAGTGAAAGAGTTGTAATATTAAATGGAGGTCTTAGTTTATGAAGATTTTTTATTATCCATTCATTCGCTATCCCATAACCAACCCTCATACCACCAAGCCCGTAAGCTTTGCTAAAAGTCCCGGTATAAAGGACATTTTTATATTTTAATATATCCTTTGGATTTATTGTTTTATTTTTATCCTTAAAAGAAGCAAACTCTTGATATGCCCCATCAACAACTACCAAAGTATCCTCTTTAATTTCATCTAAAAACTCAAAAACATCTTTACTATCTAAACACTCTCCTAATGGATTATTAGGCACGCAAAGAAAGATAATTTCTGGTTTCTCTTTTTTGTAAATTTCTCTAAATTCATCTAAATTATGCTCTTTTGAAGAAGTCTTTATAATTTTAGCTCCCACTTGATTTGAGTAAATCTCATACATTGCAAAAGTAATTCCAGCCATTAAAACTTTATTTGGCTTAACTGCATGCACGACAAATTCAAGCACTTGGTCACTTCCAGCCCCAATAATTATATTTTTACTCTCTACATCAAACTCCCTACTAAGCCCATCCTTTAACTCAAAAAAGCTATCATCTGGGTATCTGTGCATATTTTTAGCTTCTTTCCTTACTGCTTCAATTACTTTTGGACTTGGACCATAAGGATTTTCATTACTTGCAAGTTTAATTATCTCACTTGGCTTTATTCCAAACTCTCTTACAACAAGCTCAATCGGTTTTCCAGCTTCGTAAGTTTTTAAATGACTTAAATTCTTAAACATAACTTCTCCTTAACAATCTTTTAAATAACTCCCAAGCCAAATCATATTGTGCTTATCTATTATCTCTTTTACTCTCTTATCTTCAATGTGCCCTTCAAAATCTAAATAAAACCAAGCATTAAATGTATCATCTTTATTTGGACGAGATTCTATTTTTAAGATATTTATATCTTTTTCTTTAAAATCTTTCAAAAGCTCAAACAAAGCCCCAGCTTTATTGGAAGTTTTTGCAATTACGCTGGTTTTATCATTTCCTGATTTATTTGTTTTAAAGTCACTAATAATAATAAAACGAGTTCTATTTGCTTTATTATCTTCAATTTTTTCAAACAACAAAGGAAGATTATAAAGCTTTGCCGCAATTTTTGAACAAATAGCCGCCCCCTCTTTATCTTTGCTTGCTATTTTTGCGGCTTCTGCTGTTGATTTTGTAGGAATAAACTCAACATCAATAAGCCCATAAGTTTCTAAAAAACCAAGACACTGATTATAACCTTGGGGATGAGAGTAGATTCTTTTTATTTGGGTAATATCTTCACAAAGAGATGCAAAAGAGTGGTGTATATCCATACAAACCTCAGCTACGATTTTAATGTTTTTGTTATATTTTTTCAAACTATCAAGAGTAATCCCAACAACTCCTTCTGTATTATTCTCAATTGGAACAACCCCATACTTTGCCTCTTTACTATCAACTGCCTTAAATACTCCTTCTATATTCATTACTGGCAAATACTTAGCATTAGCCCCAAACCTTGATTCGGCCGCTTGATGCGTATAAGTCCCAACTGGTCCTAGAAACGCTATTCTCTCTTTTCTTTCAAGCCCTCTGCTTATTGCAAAAATCTCTAAAAATATAGCTTCTATCTCCTCTTTTCCAAGTATTCCGCCCTCTTTTTTTGAAATTTCTGTAAGTCTATCTATTATCTCTTTTTCTCTCTCAGGCCTATAAATTGGAGCGTTTGTATTGTTTTTAAGCTCTCCAACCTTCTTTACAATCTCCATTCTTTTATTCAAAAGTCTTATAAGTTCATTATCTATTTTATCAATCTCTTTTCTTAGCTCTGATAAATTCAAGGTACTCTCCTATATTTTTAAATATTTTATGAGGTTTTGTAGTTATCTCTTTTTGGCTCTTAACTTTTCCGCTTAAAACCAAAATCCCCTCCATTCCAAGCTTCATTGCCGGAAGCAAATCCCCTTTTAAATCATCACTTATAATAGTAATTTTATCAAAACTAAGCCCTATCATATCAGCCGCTCTTTTAAAAAACTTCTCACTTGGCTTTCCAATAACGCTATAATCTCTATTTGTAGCATACTTTAACATTTCAAGCACTGCGCCAAGCCCTGGGTAGCGGCGATTGTTTTTGTGGTATAAAGATGTTTTATGCATTCCTATTAAATTAGCCCCTCTTAAAAGCATTTCAATAATATCAGCTATCTCTTCATTGCTAAATAGCTTTATTCCAAGGATTACATTTTTAGGATTATTATAATCAATTTCAAATTTTTTCTTTACAATCTCAACAAATTTCTCATTCCCAAATGGCGCCACACTTCCTTTAACACTATCTAGCATCATCAAAGGGTCAAGATAATTATCAAACTCAAACCCAAGAGACTTTAAATACTCCCTAAAATCATCTCTTTTTGTATTGTTTGTAAGCAAAACAAAAGGGATATTATTCTCTTTTAGATACTTTGTAAACTCAACTGCCCCAGGCAAAGGCAAAAAATCTTTATCATCAATTAAAGTGCCTTGAACATCTAAAAAGTATCCTCTCATTTTCAAACCATATAATCAATTTCTGGTGCTATTAAATCTTCAAATGTCTCTCTTCTTCTAATAAGTCTATCTTCTCCATTTTCTACTGCAATCTCAGCCGGTCTTGGGCGAGTATTGTAATTACTACTCATTGTAAATCCATAAGCCCCTGCACTATGAATAATCACTAAATCTCCTGGGTTTGTCTTAGGCACTTCAATATCTTTTGCAAAAAAATCTCCACTCTCACAAATTGGACCAACAATATTTGCTTTTGAAACCTCAGGATTTTCAACACTGCTTAAAACTTCAATTTTATGATAAGCGTTATATAAACTTGGTCTTATTAAATCATTCATAGCACCATCAACTATTACAAATCTTTTATCTACATTTGTTTTTTCATATAAAACTTTTGTAATAAACCATCCCCCGTTTCCTACTAAAAACCTACCAGGCTCACAGACAATTGTTACATCAAGCCCACTTAAAGTAGATAAAATTGCCTGAGCATAATCATAAGGTTTTATAGTCTCTTCATCTTTATATCTAATTCCAAGCCCTCCTCCAACATCAAAAAACTTAATATCAATATTAATTGCTTTAAGACTTCTTACAAGGTCTGCTACAATCTGACTTGCTTCCTTGATTGGTTCAAGTTCTGTTAATTGGCTTCCTATATGAAAATGAATACCAACCGGATTTAGATACTCACTCTTTTTTGCATAAATATACATCCCCTTAGCCGTCTCTATATCAACCCCAAATTTATTTTCATTAAGCCCAGTTGAAATATATGGATGAGTTTTTGGGTCAATGTTTGGGTTTACTCTAATAGAAATTCTAGCAACCTTCCCAAGCTCTTTTGCTTTTATCTCTACTCTTTTTAATTCCGCTTCACTCTCTACATTTATCATCAAAATATCTTTAATTAAAGCCTCTTTTATCTCATCATCACTTTTTCCAACTCCGCTAAAAATAATCTTATATTTATCCACCCCTGCAAGCAAAGCTCTTTTTACTTCACCAATACTAACACAATCAGCCCCACTTCCAAGAGAAGCAAATTTTTTAATAACAGAAAGATTTGAATTTGCCTTTATAGCATAAGAGATGATAGATTTTCTTGCTTTAAAAGCATTTTTTAATTCATTATATTGTCTCTCAAAATGGTTAAAATCATATACATAAAGCGGCGTTTTATACTTATTTGCTAAATATTTAAAATCAATCATTATCTCTCCTTACATAAAAATATAAAATCAATACCACTACAAAAGGAAGCCACAATAAATAATAAGGCAAAACCCCTTGCTTTGCAAATTTATAAATAATAAGCTCACTTCCCCACAAAGCTATTGTTAATAAAATAGATTTTATCATAAAAGCTGGGATATTTGAAATACGCGAATGAATTGGAGTTTTGTAAAAAAGAATACCCATAAAAAAAATTAAGCTCAAAGGAGTAACTATCTTAAAAAAAACAATTGATAATATTCTATTTAAATCAATCTCTTTAAAATATTTTATACTCAAATAGGCATCATAAAACGAAATATTATCAAGCTTTTTTAAATTTGAAATAATCTTTGGCTTAAAATGCTCTAACAAAGAAACTTTTTTCTTTTCAAAAATCCACTTATTTGGAGTTAAAACAACTTCCTTGGCATCTCCAATCCAAATATCATTCCTAAATACCGCCTTATCTAAAAAAAAAACTCTCTTAACCTCAAATTTATCAACATCAAAAACTATCATCTCTTTTGCTATTTTTAAAATAGGATTTAGCTCTTTTATATAAACCACATAATTATTAAATTTTAAAAACAAATCTTTATTACTATACTTCATATGAGCCTTAATTGCCTGAGCATACTGATTTACATAAGCTACTTTGGTGCTTTGAAGCAAAAACATAACAAGAGTAACTCCAAAAGAGACAAATAAAAACGGCTTAAATAATTTTTTAGGAGAAAATCCAAGAGAGTAAAAACTCACAAGTTCATTACTTTTTATCATTCCCAAAAGAGTTAATAAAAAACCAAAAACAAAACTTAAAGGATACAACATAAAGGCAGCATAAACAAAAGTATAAACAATATACAAAATTTGCAAGTTAGCATAAGAAGGTAACTTAGAGAAATTAAGAGTATAATCAACAACTACAAAAAGAAAAGATAATCCAAAAAATAAAATTAAAAAGTTAAAAATATATTTTTTTAGAAGGTAATAAAAATACAACTAACAACCTTTTTTTGAATACTTGCTTGGTGCTTTTTCTATCTCCTCAATTGCTTTTTTAATAATAGGAAATCTTTTCTTCACACACTTCAACTCATCTTCACCAAAATCCCCTAAAACATAATTTATCACATCTTTCTTATCCTCAGGTCTTCCAATCCCAAGTCTAACTCTCCAATAATCACTCTTTATATTCTCATCAATTGATTTAAGTCCATTATGTCCCCCACTACTTCCACCTCTTTTAAATCTAAGAGCTCCAAGTGGCAAATCCAAATCATCGTGAATTACAATAATATCTTCATTTTCTATTTTATAAAAATCTTTAACTTCTCTTACACTCTCCCCACTTAAATTCATATAAGTTAGAGGCTTTAAAAAAAGATAATCACCCGATTTAAAAAGCTCACCTTTAAATTTTGAAGAAATTTTAGAAGCATTAAACTCATTAATTAAATAATCAATAACTAAAAAACCTACATTATGACGCGTAAATTTATACTTCTCCCCTGGATTACCAAGTCCAACAATTAACCTCATCCTATCTCTTTAAAAAAGAAAAAAGGCTAAATTACTTAGCCTTTACAATACCTACTACTGGAATTGATGGATTTAAATAACACTCAACCCCTTCTGGCATTTTAATGTCTCTAATTAATACATTATCTCCAACATCAAGATTACTTACATCAATCTCAAAATAATCCGGTAAATTTTCAGGAGTAGATTTAACTTTAATTCTTCTTCTATGGTAAACTAAAACTCCTTTATTTTTAAGCCCAATAGGAGTTCCTTTTAGTTTAATTGGCACATAGAAATATTGTTTAACCCCAGGCTGAGCCACAAGTAAATCCACATGCAAAAGCTCACCAGTTACTGGGTCTCTTTGATACTCTTGCACAACTACATTAAACTCTTTATCACCCACTTTTACTGGGAAGATAAGATGTTTTTTATTTTTCATATATTTAATAAAATCACCAGTTTTAAAAGCAGCGTTTACGTTTTCAATACCTTTACCATAAATATTTGCAATCAGATAACCATCTCTTCTAAGCTTTTTAGTAGTAGCCTTAGAAGTACTCTCTCTGATAATTCCTTCAAGCATATTATCTCCTTTTATTTTTTGGAAGTGCAATTATACACAAATTTTTCTTATTCGTCATCTTTAAGCTCAATAATACTATCATCCTCTTTTGCAATTCCGTGTTTCATTTTCTCTTTTTTAAGTCTAAGTAAGAAGTCATCTTTACTCGTAGCAAATTCAAGTGCCACCTCTTCATCAACTCTTCCACTAACAACCAAATCAACAAGATGCTGGTCAAAACTTTGAGTTCCATATACTTTTTTCCCTTCTTCAAGAGAATCTTTAATCTCTTGGTCTCTATCTTGCATAATAAGCTCTTTAATCCTTGGAGTTTTTACCAAAATCTCCATTGCCGCAACCCTTTTGCCATCTTTTGTTGGCACAAGTCTTTGAGAGATAACCCCTTCTAAAATTGAGCCAAGTACCAATCTAATACGCGGCTGTTCTTCTGGCGGAAAAACCCCAATAATCCTGTTAATTGTCTCTTTTGAATCAAGTGTGTGAAGCGTAGAAAATACAAGGTGCCCAGTCTCAGCTGCGTGAAGTGCAATCTCTATTGTCTCTCTATCCCTCATCTCACCAACCAAAATAATATCTGGGTCCTCCCTCAAAGCAGCCCTTAGGGCTCTACTAAAACTTAAAGTATTCTCTCCAAGACTTCTTTGATTAATAAGTGCTTTTTTATCTTTATGAACAAACTCAACAGGGTCCTCAATAGTAATAATATGCTTCTCTTTTGTCTCATTAATCTCATTAATAATTGCCGCAAGAGTTGTAGATTTACCAGAACCAGTAACCCCGGTTACTAAAACAAGTCCTCTCTCAATTTCAGTAAATTTTCTTACAACTGGTGGTAGTTTTAACTCTTCAATAGTTGGGATTTTTACTGGAATTACCCTAAGAACAACTGATGGACCTTCTATTTGAAAAAATGCATTTACCCTAAAACGATACTTCTCATCAAGCTTATATGAAAAGTCAATCTCTTTATTTTTTACAAACTCTTCAATTCTATTTCCAAGCATCTCTTTTAAAAGCTGCATAACACTAACTGCTGTTAGTTTTGATTTTACTGGAAAAGGGACAAGTTTTCCTTGAATTCTCGCTCTAATTCCATTACCAGATTTTATATGCAAGTCACTTCCAGAGTGTTTAATCATTGCATAAAGATACTTATTAAGCTCCGCAGTTGTCATACTTTCTCCTTAATTGAATTTAACATCTCTTCAAACGCTTTTACAAAAGCCTCAACCCCCTCATCAAAAAGCTCTTGATAAACTTTTTGCATATTAATTCCAGCTGGACTTAGAAAACTTAAAAATGCATCAATATGTTTTGTTTGAAAATGAAAAGATTCTTCAATCTCTTTATCTTTAATCTCTTCAATTACATCAGGAGGTAAAGTCATCACACTATGAGGCAAATTTAAGTTTTTTACATAATAATCTTTTGGTAAGTAATCTTGCTTAACCCCAGTTGATGCAAAAAGCGTCCTTATATTTGGATAACCCGCCGCTTCTATTTGATTGTAGATTTTTATTGCGTTAAAAAATCCCACTCTATCTTTTGCTAAGTTTTGTCTTGCTAAAAGTGGATTTAATTTTCTATCAAACCTACTAACAAACACAGAAATTACCCCATCAATAGTTCTTGGACCTTTACTAATAGCCTCTAAGCTTCTCATTGCCTGATTTGGAGAAAAAACCAAAGTGGCGTTGATGTTAATCCCTCTTTTTGCAAGCTCTTCCATTGCTTTATATCCAGCTTCGTTTGCCGGGATTTTAATCATTACATTATCTCTTTCAATTTTATCATAAAGTCTTAATGCTTCATCAATTGTCCCCTTTGCATCATTTATAAGCCTTGGGTCAACTTCAATACTCGCATATCCATCATCTCCTTTATCATAAAGAGGTTCTAATATATCACACGCTTTTTGTATATCCTTAGTAGCAATCTCTTCATAAATCTCTTTTGGGGATTTTCCTCTTAATTTTTTTAAATCCTCTTTATAAACTTCCTTTTTTAAAGCATTTGCAAAAATAGAAGGGTTGCTCGTTAGCCCCTTTACAACTTTACTCTCTACCCACTCTTTAAAAGTTGTATCTAAAAACTCTCTATCTAAATAATCCACCCAAACACTGCTTACCATTTTATCTCCTTTAAAATCTCTCTTAAATCTTTTTTATCAATTACAATATTCGCCGCTTTTTTTAACACATCCTTTGCACAAAAAGCAACCCTTCTATCAGCCCACTCAAACATACTCAAATCATTAGCTCCATCTCCAACAACCATCGTCTCTTCTTTATTAACATTAAGAAGAGTTTGAAGTCTTTTTAGCATCTCTCCTTTTGAATTACTAAACATCATCTCTCCACCAACAAGCCCAGTCAAAACTCCGTTTTTACTATGAAGAATATTGCTAAAATCAGCATCAAACCCCAAAACTTCCCTTGCGTAAGAAGTTGCGTTTTTAAAGCCCCCACTAAAAACAACGACCCTAACGCCTTTTTTTTTCAAAGCATCTATCACTTCTTTTGCACCCGGCATAAATGGAAGATTATGGCAAATCTCATCCACTTTTTTTTCTTCAAGTCCTTCAAGAAGCTTAACTCTCATAATCAAACTCTCAAAAAAATCAAGCTCCCCTCTCATTGCCATCTCAGTAATTGCAGCAACCTTATCTTTAAGCCCAAGAGGAGTGGCTAAAAAATCAATCGTCTCTCCATCCATTAAAGTTGAATCAAAATCAAAAACCGCAAGTTTTAATCTCATAAAATCCCTTTTTAGTAAGAATTTTATCAAAGCTATCTAAGTTTTTAGATATTTTATGTTAAAATTCTCTAAAAAAGGATTAGATATGGGCGTTAGCACTTGGCAAATTATTGTAATTTTATTAGTAGTTTTACTTTTATTTGGAGGCAAAAAAATACCAGAACTCGCAAGCGGACTTGGAAAGGGAATTAAAAACTTCAAAGATGCTATAAAAGATGAAGAAGAAAAAGTAGACATTAAACAAACCGAAAAAATAGAAGAAGCAAAAACTCAACCTCAAAAAGATAAAAATGCTTGAAGATATCAAACCTCACATAGCCGAACTTCGCTCTCGGCTTATAAAAATAGTAGTTATTTACTTTATATTTTTTTTAATAGCTTTTGTTTTTTGGAAACCAATTTTTAATTGGATGGCAAAACCTTTACTTGAAGCCTTAAAACATTCACAAAATTCAGAAATTATCTTTACAGGACTTGCAGAACCTTTCTTTACTGCGATTAAAATATCCCTATTTGCTGGACTTGTAATGTCTTTACCTTTTATTTTGTATCAAATTTGGGCATTTATCGCTCCTGGACTTTATGAAAATGAAAAAAAACTTATTTTACCATTTGTATTTTGGGGAAGTTTAATGTTTTTACTCGGAGCTGCTTTTGCATATTATGTGGTTTTTCCAGTTGGATTTAAAGTATTAGTTACATTTGGAGGAAGTGAATTTACCGCAATGCCAAGAATTAGTGAGTATGTAAGCTTTTTTGGAAAACTTATGCTTGGATTTGGAATTGCGTTTGAATTACCAGTATTTACCTACTTTTTAGCAAAACTTGGGCTTATTACTGATAAAACCTTAATTGAATTTTCAAGATATGCAATTGTTATTATTTTTATAGCAGCAGCAATCCTAACTCCACCAGATTTATTCTCTCAAATTGCAATGGCAATCCCTTTACTTTTACTTTATGGAGTCTCTATTTTAATTGCAAAAGCAGTAAATCCAGAAAAAGAGGAGTGAATTTCCCTTTTTTTAATTTTTTAGTTAATATTTCAAAACAAACCCCCGACCTGAGTCGGTTTAGTCTTATTGACTAAAAAATATTGATTTGTTAAAATTACATAAAAATAAAGAGGAGGCACGCAAATGATTATCAAAAAAGAAGCGGCAAAAATTATTTTAGAGTTACTAAATAGCAACACAAAAACTATCTCAACAGAAGCTCTAAACAATGAAGCGGTAGAAGAACTAAACCTTGCAGGGATTATTAGATTCCCAATGCCAGCAGTAGCTGAATTTACTTATGCAGGAAGTATTGTAGCAGATGTATTAAATAGAGTTAAAGATAAAATTGAAAATATTGATGAGTGGAAAGATAACTTTAAATGGATTAGCAGCGAAGTAATTGCTATGATTGACGCAGCTGTTAAAAATAAAAACAAAACCACAAAACTCTCAAACGCTGAACTTGAAAAAAGAGGCTTTGCCGAAAATGGCGAATTAACACAAGAAGCACTTGATTTATATGAAGCTTATAAAATTATGAACCCAGAACTTGTAATTGACGCTGAGCTTGCAGATTACATTAGAAAATCACCAATGGGTCCAACTGATGCACATTATCTCCCAATTGAAGGAAATAAAAAAGATTTACTTGAAGCTATGAGACTTATTGCATATTCAATTCCAGTTGGAGAATTCTTTACATTCACTGAACTTGGTCAGGCTGTAAAAGAGACTCTAACTTATGGTGGATGGGCAAGTGAAGGAAGTGTGCTTGATTTATCTATCCTTGAAGATATCGCAAAAGTAGCAGATGGAGAAGAGATTGACCTTGATAGTTTAGCTAATCTTGAAATGCTTGGATATGTAGCGGATATTGATCAATTGACAAAAGCAGGAGAAAAAGCTCTTGAAGTTTATAGAATCTACAAAGACAAAACTGAAAAACCACTAAAAACTTTTGCAATTGAACAAGAAGAAGTAGAAACTCTAAAAACTATCAAAAAAATCTGGGATGAAAAAGTACCAAATAACCCAGAAGAGACTCCAACATTTGATGAAATTAAAGCAGAATTGATTGAGAGAAAAATTAGAGAATATAAAAAACTTCTTGAAAAATATGGAAGAAGACTTAACGAAATGCCAAAGCTTAAACAAGAAATTGCTAAAAAATTCCAAGACCTTGCAGATAAGAAAAAATGGTTTGAAGAAAACTTTGATTTAAGAGAGTATTTATATAGCCTTGAAGCATTTGGACTAATTACTGAGGGAGTTGATGAAAAAGGAAAAGCAATATATTTTGTAACTCCTGATGGTGAGAGAGTAATTGAAGACCAAAATTATGATGAAAGACCAATTCATAGCTGGTCAGTAAAAACTCTTGCAATCTCAAATAAAATCTTCTCAGCACCAAACAGAGAGTGGGTTGAAGAAGCAAGACGTGAGAGAATTCTTGGAACTTATGAACCAAGTAAATCTGGACTTATGTATGAAGAACTTGCAACTCATCCAAAACTTCCATATATGACAAGATATGAAATGGATATCTTTAAAATGATTCCAGATAAAGGAATTGCGTGTGAAGATATCTTAGAAGGTAAAGATGAAGATGAAAGAAGAAAAATTATTGAAGCTCTTGATAAGCTTGAAGCAAAAGGCTTTATTGAAATTATGCCAGATGGACATATCGTTGAGACTGAATATGGAAAAATGATGGATGAAGCAATGAGTGGTGTGCCAGAAGGATTTGGAGCACCAATTAACCCAACAATTTATAGAGTTGTAAAAGCAATTGCCGATACTGGAAGTATGTATGTAAAAGAGCAAAAAGTAAGAATTTTACCAGAAAATATCAAAAAAGCTATCAAAAAATCAGGTCTAAGCAAAGAAACATTTGATAAAGCATACATCGCAGCAAGAGAAGCAAAATATCTTGGAAGAAATAGCGTAAACGAAGCTGGACTTATGATGCTAAAAGCAGTAGAAGCTCTTAACGCTTAATTTCTTCCTCTCTTTTTTTT
>JAMOSZ010000026.1 GCA_027062625.1 Nautiliaceae bacterium | reverse complement strand
ACAAACTTTCGCCAACAAACTTTCGCCAACAAATTTTAAAAGAGTGCTTACTATTCACACTCTTCAAGAAGTTTATTTATATGAGAATCATCATAAGGGTCGGCGTGAATATTTATCACCCACTTTTTATTTGAGTCTAAGGCTCTTATCTTTTCATCCACACTCTCAATAATCATATGAGCCATTTTCAGTTTCATATCAGGAGTTAAAACCAAATGGACATCCACAAAGTTTCTATTCCCAGCCTTCCTTGTCCTAAGGCAGTGATAATCTAAAACCAAAGGCTCTTTTTTTAAAATCTCTTTAATCTTCTCAACCGTTTCAAAGTTCAAAGAGACATCAAGCAAAATCTCAAACCCATCTTTTACAATCTCGCTCGCTTCTTTAATAATATAAAGCCCAATAAGAATTGAGAGAATAAAGTCAATATAATAAAATCTACTAAACTTAACAATCAACAAAGATAATAAAACCGCCCCGTTTGTAATAAGATCGGTTTTATAGTGAAGCAAATCCGATTTAACAATCAAATTATCAGTCTTTTTTGCAATATAATACAAAAATCCAACCAATCCCCCCGTTACAACAATAGAAAAAAGCATAACATAAATAGAAACATCAATCTCTTTAATTGTTTCATGATAAATTATTTTTTTAATAGCTTCATAAATAATAAAAACTCCACTTGCAATAATAAAAAGCCCCTCAAACAAAGCGGCAAGCCCTTCAATCTTGCCTTTTCCATAGTTAAATTTATAATCAGGCTTGCTTTCACTAATTCTAACGGCAATATTGTTAAAAATGCTTATTACCATATCAAGAATTGAATCAAGGGCACTTGCAATAACAGCAACGCTCCCACTCATAAACCCAACTATAATCTTAGCAATCGCCAAAACCAAAGCGGTAAAAGTTGCTACCATCGTAGCAAGACGCGGCAAACTCATAAAAAACCTTTAAAATGATTTAATTCCATTTTTCAATAAATCAATCAAAACAGTTGCATAAGCCCCTTTTGGAAGAGTAAAGACAATTTCATATTGAGCATAATCTTTCAAATACTTCTTATCAATAATCTCTGGAAAAATCCAAGCAAGCCTTCTATCCCCGTTTGCAGGAATCAACTCATCATACTTCTCTTCAATCTCTCTTGCCTTATCTTTTGCCCTTAGTGCCTTTTTACCCGGCAAAAGCCCAGTAACGCTTATCTCTTTTTTAAAAAACCTCTCAGTATCTTCACTATTTTCAAGATAAAAATATTTACCCATAGGATAATGAGTCATTACATCCCCTGGCAGAAGTTTAAAAGGATGCTTTTGAGATTTTACAAACTTAATAAGCTCCTTATCATACCCAGCCATTAAAAGCTCTTTTTCGCTCAAATCAAAAATGTTGCTTAAATTTATCCTCTCTTTTAACCAGTCGTTAAAGAGTTTTGACTGATACGCACTTATTAAAAATTTCTCAACTTTTCTATTTTTAACAAATTTATCCCCATCAATTATAGCTTTGCCCTCTTCCCAGTTATTGCCAAATTTCCCAAACCTCTGATACCCAAAAAAGTTTGGAATACCATATTTTTTAACCTCTTTTAAAACCATATCAATCTTTTTAGCATCAACTGGCAAAACTTTTTTAAGCCTTACAAAAAACTTATTCCCTTTTAAATGTCCGATTTTAAGTTTGTTTCTATGGAGGTCCTGTTCTAAGATTTTGATTTGAGAATCTTCAAATTTATTAATCTCATCCCTAAATTTTCTTGGGACACTTATCCACTGAATTGTCATACCTTCTTTATCTTTAAGTCCAGCATACCCAATATCCCTTGCTTTAATCCCCGTTTTTGAAGAGATTTTTTTAATCATCTCATCAGTTGTTAAACCCTTTTTTCTAACTTTTAACATAAGCCACTCACCCGTATGAGCAAAAGGATATAAAGGTATCTCTTCTACGACAAAATTTTCGCTGTTTTTATTAAAATGAAAATTTATTGGAGCGTGTGAATAAATCATACTCAACCTTTTTTATTAAAATTATATCAAGTTTTACACTTTTTTAACACCATATGAGAGAAGAATATAAGCTGAATGGTATATCCAAACCAAGAAATTACCGGCACAAAATAGACAACAGAAGTCAAAAATACAACCACCCAAGCCTTAATTCCAAGCTCCTTTTCAATCTCACGCGGATCAAAAAAGAGATAACTACTATCAAACACAAGAGGCTTTTTATTCAAAATGGTCCACATAACCATCTGATAAAAGATATTTACAACTGGAATAAAAAGCATCCAAAAAGTAAACAAAGACAAAATAGCATAAATCAAAAAACTCTTAATAGAAACAAAAATCCCATACAATGTATCTTTAAAAGATGTTTGTCTCTCTTTGCAATTAAAATGCTTCTCATTAATCCTTAGCACAATCTTATCAATAAAAAAGCTACTAAAAATCCCAAGAGTAGAGATAGTTAAAAGATAATAAAGCACTATCAAAACCAAAAATCCCCCACTCTCAATCAATTTGCTTATCTTCTCCCCAAATGGAAACGAAAGAGCATAAGAAGCAAGCCAGTGAATAATCTCATCCCCAAACACTAAAAAAACAACCCCCCAAAATCCAAGAGAGAGTAAAAGCGGTAAAAAAGTATACCTTAAAATCTTACCATCAAACAAATCCATCAAAACCCTCATAAGCTCTCCTAAAAATGATTTTCTTTACAAATACTCCTAAATTTACCTCTTTTTGTTTTAGCAAAAATGGTAATTGGAGTCTTTGTAATTTTAGCAATATTTTTAATAGCGTTTAGATACTTTGGAGCAAAAGTAAAAACTATTTCATACTCTTCCCCGCTACATCCAATCCTTTTATCAAACTTTCCAAAAAACTCATACCCAACATTTGAAACATTGCTTATTCTCTCTAACTCTTTAAAAAGCCCATCGCTTATATCAATAGCCGCCGTTATGTATCTACTTGCCTTATAAAAAAAATTATTTCTTATTAAAGGTTTTATAAATTTTGAATTTCTACTAACCTTGCCCCCTCTTAACAAAACCCTCAAATCCCTACCCACACTTCCAAGACTTCCAGTAAAAGCCACAAACTCCCCAACCTTTGCTCTTCTAAATATAGGCTTTTTTGCACTTCCTATCATTGTAACGGATATTGAGATTTTATTATCCCTTATCGTATCACCCCCTATTATCTCATACCCAAACTCTTTTGCAGCCTTTTTAAATCCAAAAGCAAGAGTCTTAATTTCTTTTAAACTCATCCCCTTTGGAAAACCGACATTCAAAATCGCATACCTAACCTTTGAATTCATAACAACCATATCGCTAAGATTTACAAGACTTGCCTTATAAGCTATCTCATCAAGCTCCATCCATTCTCTTTTAAAGTGAATCCCCTCAAAAAAACTATCACTCGCAACAACATTACACCCCCCCAAATCAACAACCGCACCATCATCCCCTATATACTTTGAGTCAAACTGCTTTATAAAAAACTCTTCTTTCACTTTGCTCCCTTAAAAAAATTAACTTCTTCAAAATAATTATAAAAAAAGCTTAACATCAAACTCCTCAAACTAAACCTTGGAGGGAGTTATTAGACTTTATCAATAATTTCATTGAGATATTCCTTTATAAACTCTAAGCCTTTTTCTTTATCCTTTTTGTATTGATGCGTAATATCACCTAAGCGCTTTTTATCAAAATTCTCATCTCTTTGCAAATAATACCCAATAAGCTGCAAAAAGTTACGCGGATTTTTAGAAAAAACCGCTCTTTCAAAATCAATAAACTTAACCCCTCTTTTAGTAAGATAGATATGATAATACCGCCCAAGCTGTTTGTGAGCAACCCCCACACTATCAAAATAGTATGCCCCATCAAATGCACTCTCTAAAAGTTTATAATACTCCTTGCTTCCTATAAGCTCTCTTAAAGGCACCCCCTCAATAAACTCCATTACAAAATATCTTTTTCCCCTAAAAAGCGGCTTTGGGGCAAATTTTCCATCTAAAAACTTCAAAATTTCCCACTCTTTATCAATCTCATAATTTTTAGCCCACTTCAAAGCCGCTATCTTGCCATTTTCAAGCTTTACTTTATAAACCTCTCCTCTATTACCTTCTCCTATCTTACACAAAACATCATACCTCATAACCAAACTTTTTTTCTAAATTATATCAAAAAAGTTTTTTACCTTTTATCTCTGGCACCATTTTTAAAAACATAAATCTTTTTAAATTTCACTCCACTTTAAGTTAATCCAATTAGCAAAGAGATAATTATAAAACAGATTTCCACTCCCCTTAAATCGGGTCATCGCTGCAACCTGAAAGGATGCCATAATTTCGGTGGTCTATTTTTTATAAACCTTAAAGTTTACTTAAACGATTTTTACAAATCATTTAATAAGGCCAAATTTTTGAATTTTCAAAAACCTTTTAAATTTTCAATAAATTTTACCAAAAATAACCATTTTTTTTAGGAATTTTGTTGAAAAAAACCCAGCTTAAAAGCTGAGTTTAACTTCTGTTTTATTAAGATTTAAAAAAGCTTCTTCTGGGCTTGCTCCGCAAGCAATATTAATCAACTGAGTTACTTGGACAATTGGCTCATCATATCCATCCATTGCCTTATGACAAAGAGGACAAGGAGTTGCTACAATATCAGCCCCAGCTTCCTTTGCTCCATCAAGAGGTTTTATAGCAAGACGCTCTTTTTGCTCAGGTTCTGTAAATCTTGCGTGATATCCACAGCAAGTCTGTTCATTCTTATACTCATCAATTACCTCAACCCCAAGCGGTTCTAAAATCTGTTGCAAAACTTGGGGATTTTCCGGGTCATCAAGTGCAACTTCATTTGGTGCAAGCACATGACATCCGTAATAAGGTGCTACCTTAATCCCACTTAGTTTTCTTTTAATTCTTTTTTTATACTCATCCATCCCAATGAAGTCTCTAATTAAATTTAGAGTATGATAAATTTTAGCACTTCCTTTATATTCAAGCCCCTCTTCTTTTAAAATTTCGTTAATTTTTGCTTTAAGCTCAGGGTCACTATCAAGTGCAAGTTTAGTCTTTGCAATAATCATATAACAAGTATTGCATGGAGTATATAAATCAACCCCCTTCTCCTCAGCAAGTGCGATATTTCTTGCATTTAACCCATAAACTATCTTTTTGTTCGTCTCATCAATAACTCCTCCTCCACAACAAGCAGCCCTATCAAGCAAAATTCCCTCAACTCCCATTTTTTCTAAAAAGTCTGTTGTTATATCATAATTATGAATATCAGCCCCTTGAAAACAGCATCCAGGATAAATTCCTATCTTTTTCATTATAGTTCCTTTTCAAGTTTTTTAATAAAGTTTTGGAATTTCTTAATATCTTTAAATGGTTTTGGACCAAATTCATCTTCACTCATACCTCTATTTCTAAACTCAACTTCAAGTTTTTTGGTAATAGCCTCTCCTTTTTCATCTCCAAACGCCACTTCTGGAAGATGCCATTTATCAATTTGTCCAGTCTCAAATACAGTTGCAAACCAGAATTTAGCTCTTCTTGTAGCAATATTTTCTTCTCCTGTATCTTTTGCAATTCTTCTAAGTTCAAGAATATCTTCTGCTGGTTTAACTCCTTTTGGACACGCCGCAAGACACATCTGACACTGAACACACTCCCAAATTCCATTTTCTTCTGTTAGTTTTATTCTCTCTTCAATATCCAATCCATCTCTTGTATCCATAATAAATCTAAATGCTTTTGTTAGCTGGAATGGTCCAAGATACTTCTCATCACCTTCTAATGCGTTACACTGACCATAACACGCCATACACAAAATACAATCAGTCTGTTTATCATATCTTGCAAATTCTTCTGGAAGTACAAGTGATTCAACTTTATTATTATCAGGCACAACTTTTGGATCAGGCACAAGATATGGTTTTACTTTTTTGAATTTCTCAAATGCTGGTTCTTGGTCAACTACCAAATCTCTTACTACTGGCAAGTGATTTAAAGGCTCAATTTTAATTACGCCGTTTTTAATTTTATCTTTTGCCTGAATTTTACAAGCAAGCCCGGCTCTTCCATTTATAATCATTGCGCAACTTCCACAAATTGCACTCCTACAAAATGCTCTAAATGTAAGAGTTGGGTCAAGTTTATCTTTAATATACATCAAAAGTTCAAGCACAGTTAAGCTATCTTCAACCTCTACTTCAAAATCTTGCCAAAAAGACTCTTTTGTCTCTGGATTGAATCTTTTTATTTTTGCTGTGTATTTAATTTTTTTCATCGCCCTTCCTTTAAGCTTTATTAAATCATTTTCTTTAAAAAGA
>JAMOSZ010000025.1 GCA_027062625.1 Nautiliaceae bacterium | reverse complement strand
CTCACAAATAACATCATCAGAATTAAACTATATACAATTTACCCCAATTTTCGGAATTTTGAGATTTTTTAAAAATAAGTAATAATTAAGCTTATTTCAGTAAAATAAAACCGAATTTTTTTTTTTTTCAAATCTCAATTTTAAAACCGAGTCGGTAGAAAATAAAATAAATTATTCAATAATTAGCCAGTCGGAGAAGTTTCGGACAGTATTTATAAATACAGTCCGAACGTCCTCCGACTCTAAAATAAAAGTATATTTGTTCTTAAAATTTACCGACTAAGTTTTAAAATCCTTATTTATAAACTACCGTTATTCGGAAAAAAAAAAAAATATTTTTCCTTTTTTTGTTGATATCTGTTATAAAAATGCTTTTCCGAAAATTCGAAATCTCATTGAACACTTTTTTGATATTTTTACGCATATGTGTAAAATACATATTGTCGATAACTTTATATATTGTCATCATCATATAACATCAACGAAAAAAATACTGGGGGTTGGCGATGGGAATAAAGGAAGCAAAAGAGCAAATAGTAAAGTTGCTATTAGCCGCACCCAATAAAAGTATTCCTTGGAATGCTATAAAAGATTTACTGATGAACTCTGGATTTCCAAAAAGCACTATTTACGATGCAAAGAATGCCTTAGTTGATGACGGTGTAATTGAAGAGAAAAAAACGCATGATGGTAAAAAAATAATTACTTTAATTAGAGAACCAGAACAATATTTCGGATTTGAATTTGGATTCGGATTTAGTAGTTTTGATGAAGAGACAATAATATTTGAACAGGTTAAAGGAAATTTAACAAATTATTTTAAAATCGAATATTCGGAAGAGATAACAAAAAGGGATAATTTTGTAGTGGTTGATTTGGAAAAACTGTATAAATCTGGTGTTGTTGTAAATTTAGAGTTTTTTGAATATCTTGTTGATAATCCAGAGAAAACGTTAAATTTCCTTAAAGAGTGTTATGAAGAAGCATATTATGCTTTAAATAATGAAAATCTTCCAGAGAATTTTGTTTTAACAGTTGAGAATATTCCAGATATATTTAAAGTTGTAAAAACGATAGATGAAATAAGAAGTAAGCATATAGGGAAATTAGTAGAATTTGAGGGAATTATTTCAATATCTTCAAAAGTAAAATCTTTTATAGCTAAAAAATGTTTTGTTTGTCAAAAATGTGGGCATGAATGGTTAGCAGATAACGACCTTTTTAACCCTATTAATGTTAAGAAATGTCCAAAATGTGGTGGGGATGTAGTTATTAATGAAAGTAAATGTATGAATGAAGATATTCAAGAGTTGAAAGTGCAGATACCATTGGAACTCATGAAGAATCCAGATGACCCACCAAGATATGTAACGGTTATACTTAAAAATGCTGTCGGGATTTATGCTGGAAGAGTTAAGATTGTTGGAATTGTAAAAAAAGTTAAGACAACAAGGAGGAAAATTGATGTTCATGATTTTTACATTGAGGGAATTTATGCAAAAAGAATAGATGGAGAGTATCACATTGAAATATCAAAAGAGGATGAAGAGATATTTAAAAAGTTGGCTAAAAGAGATGATGTTATTGATTTATTAGCTGAAAGATTGATTCCAGAGATTGAAGGGCATAAATTGATAAAAAAAGCTGTTTTTTTACAGCAGTTAAAGGGAACTAAGAAGAGAAATAAAAGGAATAGTATTCATATTTGTTTGGTAGCAGACCCTGGAGTCGGTAAAACGGTTATATTAAGGAAAATATCTAAAATACCTGGCAACCTATACGCATCTATGACAACAGCTACTGCAGTGGGATTGACTGCCGCAGTAGAGAGAGAAAAGACCGAAATTGGCGATAATACTTGGGTTGTAAAGCCAGGAGTTTTAGTAAAGGCAAATAAGGGAGTAGCTTGTATTGATGAATTTGCATTAAAGAAAGATGCTCAGCAATCTGTATTAGAGGCAATGGAAAGCCAAACTATCCATATTAGCAAAGGAGGAATTAATGCTAAGTTACCAGCAGAGACATCAGTATTGGCGGCATGTAATCCAAAGCATGGAAGATTTGACCCAGATAAATCGGTATTTGACCAGATAGATATACATAAACCATTGTTGGATAGGTTTGATTTAATATTCCCAATTAGAGATGTTTCTAACGAAAAAAATGATAAAGAAATAGCAGAGCATATTGTAGATACTGCAATATATGAAGCAATATCAGAGAACCAAAACAAGGAAATTGAAGGTTATGCTTACATTTATGTGGATGTGGATGGTAAAAAAGTAAAGATAGATTTTGATTTTGTTGTTAAATACATCTTATACGCAAGACAAAAAGCTCCAATTATTAGCACGAAAGCAAAAGAGCTTATAGTTGATTTTTACGTTGAAATGAGAAAGAAGCATGAAATTTCAGCAAGATTGTTAGATTCAGTTATTAGGTTAGCTGAGGCACATGCAAAAGCAAGATTAAAAGACATAGTTGATGAAGAGGATGCCAAAGAGGCAATAGGTATTGTATTGGAATACCTAAAAGCAGTAGCTTATGACCCAGAAAGCGGTATTATCGATATGAATAAAATTACCTATGGAACTAAAAGCGAAAGAGAAAAGTTAGATAAGGTTTTAGAGATAATAAAAGAGATTTCAGAAAAAGAAGATGATGGATTAGCTCCGTATGAGAAGATTTTAGATTATTGTAAATATTACGGCATAGATGAGAAGGAATTAGACAATATACTTAATAAATTAATGAGATTGGGGGATATAGATAAACCATGCTCACGTAAGTATCGTTTGCTATAATCCCCCTCCCCTTCCGCACCTACCCCTCCCCGTGGACCAGAGGTGATAGACCAGAGGTGATAGTATGAATTACTGGGAAATACCAGAATTTTATGAACGACGTAAGAAGATTGACGAGTCTATTAATAATATTAAAAGATTAATAAAAGAGGGAAAAATGCCTATTAAAGAAATAAATAAAGAGATAAAGAGAGTAATAAAAGAAATTGAGGAGTTAAGAGATTTTATGCTCGAAAATAGTAAGTATTATGATAGGAATGGTGCGGAGTTGATTAAGCCCGAAGTTGTGTATATATTGGGGATTATTATATATTGGTTTATGAATATTAAGGAGGATGAGCAGGTTCCAGTGAGTGCTTTGCAGGAATTTATTCGTAAAGAGTGTGGGTATAATTTTTCGCTTGAAACGGTGGGAAGGTTGTTGAAGATGGCTTTGGATGACTGGGATTTACTTTCTAAAAAGAATATGTTAGAAGATGTAAAAGAGTTGTTGGAGATTGGTGATATAAAAGAAGCTATTAGACTTTTATCAATTTATAATGAGGTTTAAGCTTTAGCTTTTTTCTTATGTGTCATTAGGAATACAGCCCCTCCTAATGCAATAGCTCCCAGTATTCCATATTTTAACATATTTTTCTTTTTAATATGTTCCCCTACTGTTTGGCTTTTACCCATAAGTGTCTCTGCTAACTTATCCATGATTCCCAATTGTTGTGGTGGTATCTTCTCTATTGGTGTCTCTGGTGGTAGTTGCTCTAATATAGGTTGTTGTAGTGTTGGTGGTGTTGGTTTTGCGGTAGGTTGTAATGTATGGTCCGTAGGTGGAGGTAGCAAGCCAGCAAGCACACCACCTAAGAATCCAGCACCAGCCCCTACAGCAGTAGCTCCAACATGTTTGGCAACACTTCCTGCTTTTTTAGCTCCTCTCCAGATTTTCCTAACTACATATTTTGGGACGGCTATCGGTAGGGCTATGATTCTTTTTCCATATTTTTTAATTCTCTTAACTGCTCCATGTATTTTTTTCTTGAACCATTTTATACTTGAGTGTATCCTATGTCTGACTTTATGATATACTCTTCTTGCATGATGTCTAACTCTTCTTGTTAATCTTCTATAATAGTGCCTAATTCTTCTAAGCCCGTGTCTTATTCTTCTAACGTGTCTTGATATGACTCTTCTTACCCTATGTATTACTCTATGTATGTGATGCCTGGTCCTATGGTATGCATGTCTTATATAATGTCTTGCTCTATGATATACATGTCTAACATGATGTCTAATTCTACTGCCTATATGCCTAACTCTCCTAATTACTCTATGCCAAACTCTTTTAATTCTCCTTGACAATCCTCTTCTTACTCTTTTTATTCTATGTCTTACCCTATGAACTACCCTTCTAATTCTTCTTCTAAATCTTCTCCACCAGCCCATAAAAATCACCAAAAATAAAAAATTAGAAATTTACTTTCCAAATTTCTTTATAGCAAAAACAATTGCGGCAACTATCACAATTGTGAGGATTAAAGAGTTAATTGATTTGAGTAATTTAGCCGCTTGTGGTTCATTTGCTGTAACTTCTTTTAGTGCTGAAACTTCTCCCTGTTTTTTACCCCAAAAGTAAGCACCTACTGCCGCACCAGCACCAAGCAGTAATGGTAATACCATCAACACCACCGTCCGTTATTCTGCATCTGGATATAATTCTTCTAATAATCTCTCAATTTTTGGATTTAACTTGGTATATTGAGCTACAACGATAATCTTGGCATTTTTGTATAGTTTTTTAATCTTTGCTTTGATTGTTATGCTCTCTTCTTCTGTATCTCCAGCAATTTCAACCATTGTAGCTCCTTTAACTTCTCTACCTAAACTATACTCTACCATGTCTTGGTTTTGAGATGCTAAAAAAGAAATCTCATCAACTAAAACTTGTGATGGTGTTTTTACGCTATATCTGTCAATTAAATCATCAACTAACTTATTTCCAGCCAGTGTTATTAATAGCAGATTTGAACAAACTCCATCTTCTGGAACTTGTATAGTAATCTCTCCTAATTGTTGTGGTGGAATTACGGTAATTTCTTTTATGTATCTTGTTGTGATTGTTGATAAGCAAGCTTCAATACCTTCTTGTATTGCCTCATTTAATTGATTCTCATCTTCAATTTCATCTTCTAAGCTATCTCTTAATTCTTCAGCTAATGTATTCAATAATTCATCTGGTAATATAATATCTGCTATAATCTCTGCCTTAATCTCATTAATTTCTATGTTGCTACCTATATCCTCAACCTTACCCCATTCAATTTGCAAATATACGGTGCTGTAATGCATTGTTGGAAGCAAAGATAACATCCCATCTTCTGTAATGTCTTGGTCTTCTAAATCTAAATAAATTGACTGCCTATCTAACCTATTGATGTTTTTAAATGTCTTATAATCGTAAATATCCTTAATAGCTCCAGATAATCCTGAGATTTCCATAATTGTTTCACTATCTGCAACCAAACTAATTTTTTTAATTGCTTTTGCTAATCCCCCATCATTTATAATACTACTATCTGTTGTTTCAATATCTCCAAAGAGATGAATTTGTATCCTCTGCAAAAAGCCCCCTTTTGGAATTGGTATTTTTTCAACTCCTTCTGGAGTAAATGTAACTTCTTTTAATCTTACTCTTTGCATATTATCACCTTATTGTTGATTATGGTGGTGCATCATCCAAATCTCCCTCATTGTTTCAATAACTAACAGCCCAAGCCCCGCCATCATCAAATACCTCCTATGCTTGTTGTTGAAGCCAGATATTATCTTATCCCCCCATAGACAAAACGCAAAAATCAAAATACATAGAACATCTAAATCCAAAAAATCCCTTAAGCTAAATCCTAACATCCTACCACCTCAAAAAGAAAAATTAGAGTTTTTTAAAAAGAAATTTATCATACATCTCAATCTTAGCTTCAAGTTTTGCTAATCTTTCCCTAAGTAGTTTATTTTCTGTTTTTTAATTCATCAATCTCTCTTCTTAATTGTTGGATTTGTTCTTTATTCTCAATTAATTGTTTAGTTTGTTCTTTGTCTAAAAATTCATTTTTTATCTCACTTTTAATCTGATTTCCAAAAATTAATTTTCCTACTTCTGCTTTAGCCATAACACCAACAACTAAACCAATTGCCCCAGCAATTGCTATTACATCGAAAGTTGTCAAACTCTCAACTACTGCCATTTTTTCACCTTTACTTGCTATTATAGAAATATAGAAATGGACATTGTTTATTTTTGTCTAATTCAGCTATTTAATGCTTTTTTTATTATCCAAATTTCCCATACGGGTAATTTGGATATATCCAAACTATCCAAATGGATAATTTGGATAATACGGGTAATTTGGATATTTTGGACAAATTTAAAAAATATTTTGCCAATATTTCATATTGTGAGATTATGGCAGTAATTAAGTTAGTTCCAGATGATGAAGACAAAGAAGTTAAAGAGAATGAAAAGAATGAAGAATCCCAGCCACTTGAAGAACCCAAAGAAGAAGAAAATAAAGAAGAAGAAGAGAATGAAGAAATTCCAGAGGAAAATAAAGAAGAAACTAACGAAATCAAGGAAATAGAAGAAGATAAAACTTGGGATGACAAAGAAGATACTAAAACATGGGATGATGAAGATGAGGATTTCATAGGAGTTGGAGATTTTGAAATGAAAGAACCCAGCGAAGAAAATAAAGAAGATGAAGAGGATGAAGAGATAGGAGACATTAAGGACTTAATAGAAACGATAATCATCATATTACTCGTAATAATTGCATACCAATATAGAATAGAAGCAAAAGAAGAGATTGTTTATAAGTTTATCAAAAAAAGAGAACGACAATTAAAAAGAATTTGTGAAAAAGTAGATAAAGTTTTGAAAAGAACGGAATACTATAAAAAACTCGCTAAAATGAATGATTATACTTTCTTAATGGATGTTTTTTTATTAGTAATGTCATTTAAGGATGAATTAGATGAAATGCAGAAAAAACAGGTTAAAAAAGTAGAAAAAGAAATAAATGAAGAGAAAAAACAGGAAATATTGGATTATGAAGAAGAACAAAAACCAGTCATTAGTTTAGAAGGAAATAACAGGTTAAAACTCCTAATAGGTGGTGCAAATGGATAAGGATGAAATGGTAATAATTGAACTATACAGAAGCGATAATAAAAAGCTATATGAGGTTTTAAAATTCTCAGAAGATGATTTTATGGATTTCATAAATTTAGTAGAAATGATTAGTAAGATTTTCAAGAAAAAGAAATTATTTAATTTAACTAAAAAGAAAAACGCAGAAAGTAGAATTAATAAGCTGATAGATTTAGCCCATAGAACAAAAAAAGTAAAAATAAAAATTTTGGTGGATGCAGATGAATGTTAAGCATATCCATATTAATGGAGCTTCTGGAACTGGAAAATCAACCTATGCAAAGGAAAAAATCATAAAAAAAGCTGATGAAAAAGGAAAAAAAGTTTTGATAATAGACCCAGAAGATGAATATACAGATTTCAAGGAGATTAAAGATATTAAAAACCTAAAAGAACTTTTTAAAAAACATAACATCGTCAGATATATCCCAGACATAACAAAAGATAAAGAAAGCTTATTAAAAGAAATAGATGACATTTATAGGTTTATATTCCATTATTGCCGTAATCTTGTCATTTTAGTTGATGAAGCCCCAGCCGTTGGTGCTGATTTGCACAAACCAGCACCACACTTAAAAGCTTTACTTACAAGAGGAAGAAAAAGAGGATTACAAGTTATATTAATCTCTCAAAGAATTAGCCAAATAAATAAAGATTTATCTGGAAATTGTAGGATAAAAATATTCTTTAAATGTGCCGAGGAGATAGATTGGGACAGATACAAGCAAATCAACAGAGAAGCTTATGAATTTTTAAAAAATGTTGAACATCCACATGCTTATGTAATTATTGAAGATGGGAAGATTAAAAAAACATTCCCAAAGGTTGATTAAATGTATTTAGAAAAAAGAAAAGGTGATAATTATGCAAGAAACCGATAAAAAAATAAAATTAGCATTTTTTGTTTTACTTTTCATGAATTCATTTTATGCATTAATCATTAAAGATTATCTATATTTGGTTTATTTCTCATTCACATTAGTAGTTGCTTATACCATTATCTATCCAGATGGATTTTTTCATGCTATTGAAACTGCAAGAAATTATAAACAAAATAATAAGAATATGGATAAAGGCAACAATGGAACTAATGTATATTCTAAAATGGAAGATTACAGAGATGACAACGAAGGACATGAAAAAGAAAGAATTAGCAATGAGAATATTAAAAATAGCAACAAAGGAAGTAGCTATCCATCTTATTATTAGAGCCATGATAAGTTTAGGTATTCCAAGTTTCGTTATTATCACACTAAAAATTATCCTTGAAAGCATTAATTAGATTCATTTACTTCAACAATTATCTTTATACATTTTGCTTTTACATAAATTTTTATCATATCCTCTAACAAAGAATCATAATCCTCCTTACCAGTAGCAACCTTTAACATCCTTAACTTATCCCTAACATCCTTTGATACAGATATTTTTGTCCTATCCCCCATAATTATCACCAAAAAATCTTTTTTAAGGCGACTAAAAAAAGAGATTACAATGGTCTATACATATTTGGTCTTGATTCAAAAATATCCCCACTATCTATTAACTCTTCAATAACTTCTTTTAACGCATCTCCTTCAATGTAATCCTCAACCTTTTTTGCTAACCTAACATAAGACACTTCTTCCTCCAAATTTATAATAGCCAAAATTAAATCTTTAACCCTCTCTTTATACAGCCCTATGGCAAACATAAGAGCATTGTCATTAATACCTCCAACCTCCTCTTTTACTCTTCTTAAATTACCTTTATACTTTATTAACAACCGATAGTAATCTTCCCATCCCATACTATCACCTCTAAGTTTTAAAATATTGTCAATATATAATAACGACAATATAAGATTTTAAAGAGGATGTATAAATATTTGTCGTCATACAATATTATCGAAGAAACAATTAAATAACGGATAAATATAACGATGACAATAAAAATAATTGGTGAGAATATGAGCAAAGACATTAAGGAAGTAAAAAGAGATTTGATAAAAATAGATACAATATGCGATGAACTACTTGAACTTGAAACAAGCAAAAGAGTTAAAAAAATTAAGGATGGACTATTGAAAATAAAGGAAATAATAAAAAATGCTGAAGAAAAAATAGAACTATGTGGATAATTACATACCCATTACTAACTTATTTTCATAAATTTTCCTATTATTGAACTTTACAATTATTTTTTGAGTTCCAAATAACATTGAAGTTTTATATTCTATCTCAATATTATCATCTCCAATATTAAATACTGCAGTTCCTCCCCTACTCCCTATTTTACATACTTCCTTATCGTTATATAAGACCCTTAAACTTCCAGTTAGCAGAGATACTTTTAACAATATCCTCTCACCATTTGGTAGCTGGACCCACATATCTGCCATAGGACCACCTCACAAATAACATCATCAGAATTAAACTATATACAATTTACCCCAATTTTCGGAATTTTGAGATTTTTTAAAAATAAGTAATAATTAAGCTTATTTCAGTAAAATAAAACCGAATTTTTTTTTTTT
>JAMOSZ010000024.1 GCA_027062625.1 Nautiliaceae bacterium | reverse complement strand
TCAAAGGAATTGGAATATCTAAAAAATGTAGCGCGCCCAGAAGTTGCAAAAGAGATTGATGCAGCAAGAGAGCTTGGAGATTTAAAAGAAAATGCCGAATATCATGCGGCAAAAGAAAAACAAGCACTAATAGAAAGAAGAATTGCAGAACTTAGCGATATTTTAAGTAGAGCCGTAGTTGTTGACCCTACTCAACACGCTCATAACCGCGTCGCTTTTGGGAGTACTGTTTATTTAGTTGATGTTGATACTGATGAAGAGTTAAAGTATACAATCGTAGGAGCTCCGGAAGCTGACCCGGATAAAGGACTTATCTCTTATCACTCTCCTCTTGCAAAAGCGTTAATTGGTAAAGAAGTAGGAGATGAGGTTGAGGTTAAGCTTCCAGGTGGTGTTAAAGTGTATGAGATTGAGAAAATTTGTTATGAAGATATCTGCTTTACATAAGAGGGTGTTATGGTTTTAAAGATTAAAAAATTAAACAAAGACGCAATTATTCCGGCATATCAGACAAAAGAGGCTGCCGGGTTTGATTTGCATTCAATTGATGAGGTGGTAATAAAAAAAGGTGAGAGAAAGTTAATTTCAACCGGACTTGCTTTTGAGATTGAAAAAGGGTTTGAAATTCAAATTCGTCCAAGAAGCGGGCTTGCATATAAGCACGGAATAAGTGTTTTAAATTCTCCTGGGACAATTGATAGTGATTATAGAGGTGAGATAAAAGTATTGCTTATAAACCTTGGGGAAGAAGATTTTAAGATTAAAAGAGGAGATAGAATAGCCCAAGCTATAATAGCCCCAGTTGTTCAGGCTAAGATTATAGAAGTTGATGAACTTAGCGATACTAAAAGAGGGGCTGGCGGATTTGGAAGCACAGGAGTTTGAAATGATAAAAACAGCAGTTGTTGGAGCTAGCGGATATACAGGACTTGAACTTATAAAAATCCTTATAAATCATCCCCATTTTAAAATAAAAGGGCTTTTTGGAAGTGAGGGTGGAGGAAGGATTGAAGAGGTTTATCCTAGTTTAAAAGATGTGTTTGAGATGGATATTGAAAAAATGGATATTGAAAAACTTAAAAAGTTTGACTTAGTTTTTCTAGCAGTGCCTCACAAAACTGCTATGAATATAGTAAAAGAGCTTTACGGGCATACAAAAATAGTTGATTTTTCTGCTGATTACAGATTAAAACAGAAAAATTATGAAGATTATTATTGCCCTCACATAGACCCAAAAAATCTTGAAAATTCAGCTTACGGACTTCCTGAGGTTTTTAGGGAATATATTAAAAATTCAACTCTTATAGCAAACCCCGGATGCTATCCCACAGCTTCTATTTTGGCTTTGTATCCTTTTATTGAATATATTGAAGATGGAGTTTTTGTAGATGCAAAAAGCGGAGTTAGCGGGGCTGGGAAAAAACTTAGCTCCACAACCCACTTTGTAAAGGATAATGAAAATTTCTTTGCCTACAATCCAATAAAACATCGCCACTCAGTTGAAATAAAAGAAAAAACGGGGTTAAATGTGACTTTTGTCCCTCAGCTTCTTCCAATTACAAGAGGAATGCAGGTTAGTGTTTATGCAAAACTTAAAAAAGATATTGAGCCTCTTGAAGTTTTAAAAGAAAAATATAAGAATGAATCATTTATAAGAGTATTTGATAAACCAGTTGAAATTAAAAATGTTGCTGGGACGCATTTTTGTGATATATTTGCGGCAAAAAATGGGGATATGCTTTTTATAAATAGCGTAATTGACAATCTTTTAAGAGGGGCGTCCTCTCAGGCGGTTGCAAATGCTAATTTGATGTTTGGTTTTGATGAAGGACTTGCACTTCCAAGAGTTGCGTATGTTCCATAAAGATGTTGAGGTTAAAGAGGGGGCGGTTTTTATAGCTGATGTTCATTATAAAAAGGGGGATAGTGATTTTTTAGATTTGCTAAGCACTTGGTATAAATCCCCTCCTCCTCAAATATTTTTGGTTGGGGATATTTTTCATGCACTTTTGCCGTTTAAATATTTGATAGATTATAATTCAGAGGCTATTGCTCTTATTAATATGCTTGCTTTAAAGAGTGAAGTTTATTATCTTCAAGGGAATCACGATTTTAATATTGAGAGTCTTTTTGTGAATGTAAATTTTGCAGATGCTTTTTGGGATAAAAAGAGAGATATTTTTTTAACTCATGGGCATTTAAATTCAGATATTGGATACAATATTTTTTTTTCTCTCTTAAAAAATGAATTTTTGGAGCTTTTTGCTCATTTTGTTTCTTTTAATTTTTTGTACCCTTGGGTTTTTAAATCAGTGCTTAACAAAAAGATTTGCTGCAAAGAGATTGAGAATTTTTTTGAGATTGCAAAAAAGAGATTAAGCAAAGTAGATTCTAAAATATTGGTGGAGGGACATTATCATCAAGGAAAGAGTTTTGAGATTGAAGGAAAAGAATATATAAATCTTCCTTCTTTTTATTGCTCAAAAAAGTATAGCGTATTTGAAGCTAGTCGTTTTTTAAATAAACCATATCGTTAAGCAATAAAAAAAGCTCCCCTAAAATCTCTTTTTGTTGTTCTTCATCTTTTATTGAGTTTTCAATGTTTGTTTTTAAGAGCCTTTCAACTTCATCAATATCATAATCCAAATCGATTAAAATTTCTCTTATTTTTTGGGTTGGTTCAATAAATTCAATTTCATAGTTTCCTTCGCTATTGAAATTAACAATTGCTTCGTTTGTGTAGCTAAAAAGATTATGTTTCATTCCAAGTATCTCTTGATACGCTCCTACTAAGAAAAATCCAAGGTAATAATCCTCTTTATCTAAATCTACATCGTGTAGATACAAAGGATACTCTTTGCTAAAAGGAATTTCTCCATCACTATCGCAAGTAATATCCCATATTGTTGCACTTCTATTTGGGGCTGTGGTTAGTTTTGTAAGTGGCATTATAGGGAATCTTTGTCCAAGTCCCCAAAAATCAGGTAGGCTTTGAAAGATGGAGAAATTTACGAGATATTTTTCTTGGATTTTTTCGTTAATTGCTTTTAAGTCTTTGTTTTTAAATCCTTTTAAAGTTGCATAAGTTATAGCTTTTTTTATAATTAAATTTACTAAAATTTCGCTATTGCTTCTGTCTATTAAGTCAATATACCCTAAGTCAAAAAGAGTCAAAAGACTCTCAAAATGATCAAGTGCGTCATGGAAATATTCAATATAGTTATTCTCATCAATGCTTTTATACAAATCATAAAGCTCTTCTACAAGGTCTGGATTTTTATCTTTTAATCTAAGCCCTTTTTCAGTATACTCTTGGGAGAAAAGCTCAATTACCGGAGCTACTAAGATGGTTGAAGGGGATGCAATAAATCTCCCGCTTTCTGTAAAAATATCTGGCATTGGGACCTTTTTTTTGTTTGAAATCTCTTTTAAAAGATAAACTACATCATTGCTAAACTCTTCAATAGAGTAGTTTTTATCGCGATGATTTTCCCATTGAGAATACTCAACCGCAAGTCCGCCTCCAATATTAATGGCACTTAAATTTTTAGCTCCCATTTTTCTAAGGTCTGCGTAGATATTTCCAGCTTCCCTTATCGCTTTTTTTAGGGGGGATATATCATTAATTTGGCTTCCTATGTGAAAGTGGATCATTTTTAGTTTATCAAGCATTTTTTCTTTTTTTAATCTCTCAATTGCTTCAATAATTTCAGTAGAACTTAGTCCAAATTTACTCTCAATCCCACCGCTTTTTGCCCAAATACCAGCTCCGCTTGTGTGAAGGCGAATTCTTATTCCTATATTAACCGGTATCTCATCATACTCACGGCTTACTTCTATGATTGATTGGAGCTCATTTAGTCCTTCAATTGTAATAGTGACATTATATCCCATAAATCCGGCAATAAAGGCAAGGCGAATCATATCTTTATCTTTAAATCCGTTTATTGTAATAGGGGCTTGTTTGTTGTTATAAGCCATTGCAAGTATAAGCTCTGCTTTACTTCCAGCTTCAAGGCCGTAGTTGTATTTTTTTGCAATTTTTATTAAAGGTTTTATAAAGGTTGGAAATTGATTTACTTTTAGAGGAAAAACCGCTTTAAATTCACCCTTATAATCAAACTCTTTTATTGCTTTTTGAAAGGATGTATAAAGAGAGTGGATTTGTTTTCTTATAAGATGAGGGAAACGAATAAGGATTGGACCTTGGAAGCCTTTTTCTTTAATTTCATTTACGATATCAATAAGTGCTGGTTGATTGCCATAGTTTATTTTAAGTTTGCCATTTTCTATAAAAAAGTTGTTAGCCCCCCAAATATCAATACCATAATTCATATCTTGCCTTTATAGTTCTTTTTCAAAAAATTTTCCCTCTTTTAATTCATCTTCCCCTACAATTAAAGCCTTTTTAAAGTTACCTTTATCAGCTGCTTTTAGATGGGCTTTTAGGCTTTTTGGCTTAACTTCCACATACACTTTTTGGTTTTTTCTCAGTTTTCTTGCCTCTTTTTGAATAAATGGAATTGCTTCTTTTATCATAGCCCCCATATAAATCCCGCTTCTTTCTTCATCCTCTTTTACCAAATCCATAATCCTCTCAATCCCAATGGCAAATCCCACGGCTGGGGTTGGTTTTCCGCCAAGCATTTCAACTAACTTATCATATCTTCCACCACCTGCTATTGCACTTTGAGCTCCAATCTCATCTGATATAAACTCAAAAGTTGTTTTTGTATAGTAATCAAGTCCTCTTACTAAATGTTTGTCAACTTCATATTTTATTCCTAAATTATCAAGCCCTTTTTTTAACTCTTCAAAATCACTCTTACAATTTTCGCATAAATTATCTGTAATTTTTGGAGCATCTTTTAAAATTTTTTGGCAGGATTCGTTTTTACAATCAAGCGTCCTTATTGGGTTTTGAGTGATTCTTCTTTGGCAATCCTCGCAAAGTTTATCTTTATTTTCATTTAAAAATTCAGTTAGTTTTTCTTTATAACTTGGCATACACTCATTACATCCAAGAGAGTTGATTTTTAAAGTATATTTTATCCCAAGCTTATCAAAAATATCAGCCGCTAAGCTTATTATATTAATATCTTCATAAATGCTCGCTTCTTTAAAACTCTCAATTCCAAATTGATGAAATTCTCTAAGCCTCCCTTTTTGAGGGCGCTCATACCTAAACATTGGTCCAAAATACCAAAATCTCTTTGGAGTCTCTAACCTATCAAATTTATGCTCAATATAACTTCTAACAACCCCAGCTGTTCCTTCTGGGCGAAGGCATACATCATTTCCGCCTTTATCAATAAATTCATACATCTCTTTATTTACAATATCGCTACTCTCTCCAACACTTCTTTTAAATAGTTTAGTCTCTTCTAAAATTGGAGTTTCTATATAAGAAAAGCCATAACTCTGAGCCACTTCTCTTGCAGTATCAAATATCTTTAAAAATTTTGGGTCTAAAATATCTTTCATTCCTCTTAGAGCTTTTATCATTTGAAGCCTTTTTATTGAAATTTTACTAAAAATTGAGGTTTAGCGAAACATTCAAAAATAGCTTTGGAGTGAAGTGATACTCTTTTGAGACTAAGAGATATGGGGTAAAGTCCCAAAAGAGATAGTTTTTGTTAAAGAGGTTGTGGCGGTAGGTAAAGAAGAGTTTGTAAGAGTAAAAAAAGGGCAGCTTCTTTCTCTCTCCACTGATTGTAAATCCATAAATTCTAAGCAGACTTTTATAGTTTGTATTGGTAAAATACCACCCTAGTGAATAAAAGAGGTTACTTTTTTGGGTGGAGAGGTAGGTTTTTGAGATTACAAATGAGAGGTTGTCTTTGTTAAAGGGTTTATTAAAGCTAAGGCTTGTAATTTCTATATACTCCCTTTGAGGAGCATAGAAATAGGCATATTCTTTAAAAGTTATGTTTTTTGAGTAGAGGGTGATGAAGTTTTTATATTCTGAGCGGTAACTGAAATACGGTTTTATGACAAGGGATGGTTCTCTTTTGTAGAGTCTAAGCATCGGGGTGATTTTGAATTTATAGGTTTTTATTTTTGATTTTGTGGTGGTGGATTTTGATTTTATTTTTGTCTTTTCAAAAGAAGGAAAAATTACTCTTAAATCAAGAGAAGTTGAGAGTTTTTTGCTTTTTGTATCATAAGAGACTTTTGCTTTTAAAAAATTCTCTTTTGGGGCGATTTGTAAAAAGCTTGGCAAAAGAGAATTAAAAGAGTTTATTATAAGTTTTCTTATGTAAATTTTTTCTTCTACAATTGTATTGTTTGTCTCTTTTATTTTTTCTTTTAAAATAATATTGTCACTTGCGTGTAAAAATGATATTATAAAAATTAATTTTAATCTTTTCATATTTAGAAGTATACCAAAAGGAATTTTATGAATATTTTATTCATAGGCGATATTGTAGGTAGACCTGGCAGAAAGATTATAAAAAAATTTTTGCCTTTGTTAAAAAAAGAGTATAAGATTGATTATGTTATAGCCAATTACGAAAATGCTGCCCACGGATTTGGATTGACTCCAAAGGTATTTAAAGAGCTTAAAGAGAGCGGGATTGATATTTTTACCGGTGGCAATCACACTTTTGATAAGAAAAAGGAGATTTTGCCTCTCTTTGAGAATGAGTTTTTATTAAGACCACTTAACTATTTTGAAGCTCCTGGTAGGTGGTATTATGAGGATGAGAGGATTATTGTAATAAGTGCTATGGGGATTTTTTCAATGCCTTATGGCAAAAATCCTTTTATTGAGCTTAGGGAGTTTGTAAAGGATAAAGAGAAGTTTGTTTTTATAGATTTTCACGCAGAAGCCACGGCTGAGAAGAGGGCTTTGTTTTATCTTTTAAAAGGAAAAGTAGGAGCTATTATTGGGACTCACACTCATATTGGCACTGATGATTTGGAAATTGAGGATGGGACTTGTTATTTAACAGATATTGGGCTTAGCGGATGTAGGGATAATGTAATTGGTATGGAGGTAAATGGACCGATTGTCTCAATGCTCACAGGCTTAAAAGAGAGGTTTGATGTGCCTGATAAGTGCAAGAGTATTATGCAGTGTGTTGTTATTAAGAGTGATGGAAGATTTAGTAAAAGGGCTTTTAAACTTAAAGTTATTGATGATAAAATTATAAAAACCCAAGAGGTAGAATATGAATAATTCATATGAGCTTTTAATGTGGCTTAGGGAAAAGGAGCTTTTAAAAAATTCTCCAAAATATTGGTGGCCAAATGCTTTTACTTTTGAGGTTGTGGTTGGGGCTATTTTAACTCAAAATACAAAGTGGGAGAGGGTGGAGGAGTCTTTGAATGCTTTAAAAAAAGAGTTTCCTCTTACTCCTCAAAATATAGCCTCTTTGGATACTTGGTATTTGGCATCTTTAATAAGACCAAGCGGTTTTTACAATCAAAAGGCAAAGAGACTTATTTTGTTAAGTCAAAACATAATCAAAGATTTTGGGGATTTTGAGGAGTTTAAGTTAAATGTTGATAGGGAGTGGCTTTTATCTCAAAAAGGGATAGGTTTTGAGAGTGCTGATAGTATCTTGTGTTATGCGTGCGGAAGGGATGTGATGGTGGTTGATAGTTATACAAACAGGCTTTTAAGAGAGTTTGGGTATGAGTTTGAGGGGTATGAAGAGTTAAAAGAGTGGATGGAGAGAGGGATTTTGGAAAATTGGGATAAGTTAAGAGGACTTTATGAAGATAATCTTAATTTATGTTTTGCAAGATTTCACGGTAAAATTGTTGAATTTATGAAAGGGAGAAGATGAGATATTCAAAAATAAGTTTTAGAAGTAATGAGGTTTTGCCTTATAAATTTTTAGGTTCGGCTATTAGAGGAGTTTTTGGGAGTAGTTTAAAAGATGTGGTTTGTATCAATCCAAGTAGAGAATGTAAGGGGTGTTTTGCAAAGGATGGGTGTTTGTTTTATGAGTTTTATGAGATGGATAATCCAAAATTTAGGTTGAATTTGGAGATGGGAGGAAAGCTTGATTTTGATATTATTCTCTTTAACGATAAAGCTCCTTATGTTATAAGTGCACTTTATAAAGCGTTTAGGGAAAAAGGTATTACAAAAGAGAGAATAAAGCCAGATTTTAAGTTATATTTTAATGATGAGCTTATTTTTGATGGAGAGTTTAGAAGGTTTGATAATAAAATGCTTGAATTTAAAAGTGATGAGAGAGAAGGTGAGATTACTTTAACTCTAAAAACCCCTCTTAGAATTAAGGAAAAAGGAAAGTTTGTAAGGGATGATATTAATGTAGAGACTATTTTAAGAAGTATTCATCACAGAAAATGCAAACTCACAGATTCTAAGATTACTAAACTTGATTTTAAGGGAGAGTGGGAGGTTTTGGATAAGGATTTATCGTTTGTTGATTTGGTTAGATTTTCAAATAGGCAAAAGAGTAAAATGAAGCTTGGGGGGATTGTGGGAGAGATTAAATTAAGGGTTGATAAAAAGACTTATAAAATGTTAAAACTTGGAGAACTCATTGGAGTTGGAAAACAGACAACTTTTGGACTTGGAAGGGTAGAAATTGGAGAATAAAACAAAAAGAATATTAGAACTTTTGGAGGATTTAAAGAGTGGAAAAGAGGTATGTGTAAAGTCGTGGGCTAAGAAAAAGGGGATAAGTGAGAGGAGCGTGCAAAGGTATATAAAAGAGATTAGCCAGTTTTATGAGATTGAGCTTTATAAAACAAAACAGGGATGTTATGAACTTCCACAACTTGATGAAATTAAAAAAAGGAGCATAGATAAAAGCGAACTTAGGGATTTTGAGAAGTTTGCTCATCTTGTGGCAGCACTGAGTCCAGAGTTTTTAAAGTTTTTAGGGGTTGAGGAGAAGATATTAAGAAGGATAGTTGATGAGAAAGTTTATTATCTAAAAGAGTCTCCTATTGAAGAGTTAAAATCCTCCGAGTTTTTAAAAGTGTTAAAGAGTGCTATTAAGTATAGAAAAGTTTTAGAGATTGAGTATGAGAGTGATAAAACCTACAATTTTGAGTTTAAACCTTATAAAATAGTTTTTAGCGAAGGTAACTGGTATTTAACGGGAATGAGCAATGATAAGATAAATAACGGCTTTAAGTTTTTGAGGCTAAACTTTATAAAAAATATCAAAGAGACTTCTAAAAGTTTTAAAAAAGATAGAGAGGTTGAGGATTTTATCTACAATTTTCAGTCCCTTTTTAGTAGATTTAAAGTTGTGCCGTTTGAGGTTATGGTAAGGGTTGATAAGGAAGTTAGTAGATTTTTTAAAGCTAAAAAATTTTTATCATCCCAAGCTATTATTGATGAAGATGAAAAGGGGCTTTTGATTAGGTATTATGTAACAAGTGATGAGGAGATTTTGTTTCTTGCTAAAAGATGGCTTCCTTATATGAAAATACTCTTTCCTTCTTATCTTCAAGAAAAACTCCAAGAACTTGCCAAAAAAATATTAACCGACACTTTTTAACTCTTTTTTGTTATCCTTTTTTTTAAAAGATATGTATATAATTGCTTATGATGTCAAAAATGAAAAAAATTATAAAGTCAGAAAAATGGCATATTCTTTTGCTTTTAGAGGGCAAAAGAGTGTTGTTGAAGCTCTTTTGGATAAGGAAAAGCTTGAAGAAGTTGCGCTTAAACTAAGCAGAGTAATTAATCTTGAAAAAGATAGAGTCCATATTGTTAGAGTAAAAAAATTTTTGTATCTTGGCAGGGCAAAGGGAATAACTTAAAAAGGGGAATATTATCATATAAGGATTG
>JAMOSZ010000023.1 GCA_027062625.1 Nautiliaceae bacterium | reverse complement strand
GATGTTATTAGACTTTATCTTGAAAAAAAGAGAAAGGTTTAAAAATGAAAGAGAGCAAAAAAGAAAAAAAGGTAATAGAACTTTTAAAAAAACAAAAGTATTCAATAGAAGAAATAGCAAGAATTACAAATATTTCGATAGAACGAGTAAAAAAAATAGCAAATAAAATCTGGAAACTGGATAGAGAAAAAGACCTGGCATTATATATAGTTGTTAAACAAAAATTAAAAACAGATATAAAGATTAATATAAAAGAAAAATACGGGTTTTACAAATAAAAACTAAGAGTAGTAATAGACTTTAACTATTAATAGTATTACAGTATTGCGGTATTGTGATATCACTATATAGTAATATATAGAAAATAAATTTGATTAAAAAAGAATAAATCAAAAAGCAATAGCGGTTTATTGAGGGCTTTTTAGGCTGATTGTTATTCCACGATGATTAAGAGAGATAATATGCTAAATCTATTATAAGAGTAAAGGTTTTTAGGTATATGATTAAACAGTTATAACAACTTATCAGTGAAAGAGGTTTTACTCTATTATAAAAAGATTAATCTTGAGTTTTATAATTTATAAATTTTTTGGTTTTTATGTTCGTTATCCAATCCTCTCCAATGGGCATCAATCCATTTTGGCTTATGAGTTTTAAGGGACGGATAATACTGCATTCTCCAATGTCCTCTCACTAGATACATTACTCTTTTTTCTCCACCGCCTTTTTTAGTTTCTTGCTGTTGAGGTTGAGGAGGTTTTAAATTAACTACATATAATTTTTTAGGAATTTTAAAAGGTAATTTTGCTTTTTGTTTAACGGCTCTTGGGGTGGGAACTCTTTTTTTGTCGTTTTTGAAATGTTCCATATATAAAACTAAAGAAAAAAAAGCATAGATATATTCATTTAACAGCTTTTCAGAGTTTTTTGTAATATCTTGTATTATCTTATTTTTTTCGATAACTCCTATCAGCCTTTTATTGTATTTTGCACTTTCAAGATAAAAGGCTGATATTTTTTTATTTTCTCCACTTAAGTCTTCAATTTCACTTGCAAATGAGATTAATATCTCATCATTAAATAAAATACTAAAAGCAGGGAAAGGATAATGAAAATCTTTTAAAGTAAACTGATTAAGAGTATTAATAGATACTTTATCTATTAACTCTTCTTTTTTTGCAGTAATAAGAACGGTTCCGTTTTTTTCTATTTTTTCTGCTATTTGAAGAGGTGCTAATATTTCAATTGGGTTTAATCCCTGCTTAGAGGCACTTCTTAAAAATTCTTTAACCTCTTTGCCTTTGTTAGTAGATACCCAAAAATTCCCTATTATCCATTTTTGATTATATATTGGATGTTTCACTTTTTCTCCTTAATGTAGTAATAATGAAAAGGATTTTCATACTCTTCAAGTTCTTTTAGGAATTTAATCTCTTTTTTCTTTTTGATTACGGGTTCTTTTAACTCCCAAAAGACATTTGGCACGAGTTCTTTTAAATAAAGGGGATAACTTCTTGAATTTTCTTTAAATCTTGCATATAAAACAGGTTTATAAACCTTATCTCCCCTGTGGATAATGTCGGTTCTTATAATGTTAAACCTATCCGGGTTTTTTTTAATTTCTTTAAGGGTAAGTTCGGCTTTTTTTATTTTTCTTTCAACCATATCAAGAAGTTTTTGGGCTTCAACCTCATCAAATATATTTTCTTTTATGTATTCTTTAATCATTTTTCTTTCCCTGTTAGCCCACCTGTAAAAGTCTTTTTCAAGGTCGTATTTATTAAATATTTTTTCTCTGTCTCTTACAAGGGAGTATTTAGGGTGATAGCCGAAACTTTTAAATTTCATCGGCTGAGGTTTCGGGTTGAGAAGCTTAAAAAAGCCACTTAAAGCCGTTTTTAGTGCGTAGCTTTCATCGTGTCCCTCCTCAACCATTCTTTTTATTTCGGCTTCTCTTAATTTCCAAAGTTCCATAAAAACATCCCTTCCCACAAAAAAGACTTCCCTGTTATCAAATGTTTTTTTTTCAGCCTGTGAGAGAAGTTTGGCAATTTTCTCTTTCATCAATCTCCTTTAATATTCTTTCTTTTATAAACTCGGTTGTGACTTCTTTATTGGGATAAAGGCTTATGAAAATGTCCCTTGCAGCCATTACCTCATCTGCGGTTAAATCTTCCTTTAAAATATTATACAAAAGCTCTTTTGCATCTTTAACGCTTATTGGGGTGATTTTACGCTTAATGTCTGCTATTCTGTAAAAATACAAAAGAAGTATAGCCACATAGACTATATCTATGACATACTTTTTACCCGGGTCTTCGACTTTCTTTATAAGAAAATCCCTGACTTTTGGGTTGGCGTAGCTTTTATGAAGCTGCTTTAATTTTCTAAAAACGGTAATAAGCTTTAAAGTGTTTTCCGGGATGAGTCTTCCGTATCTTTTTTTCCCAAGCGGGTCTAAATCACACCTGGTAATTGCTTCAAGCAAAAATGAATATACTATAAGCAAAAGAGCTTTTTCATTCATTTAATTTCCTTTTGCAAGTTCAAGTTCGATTTTTTCAACGGCTTTTATAAAGTCAAGAAGCGGTGAGATTTTTTCTTCTTTTACTATCTCTTTTAGCTCTTCAACCGCTTCTTTTATCTTTTCAAAATTGTTTTCCCATTCCATTTCTTCTTCGTTTTGAAAGTCGTGTGAAAAAAGATAAGCTGCAAGTCTTGCCCCTTTATACAGGTTGTGTTTTCCAAAGGGACGGTGAAATTTAACTCCTTCTATCGTTTCAGGGGTTTTCCATCTTATGAGGGTTGATTTTGATACGCCGTTAAATTCGGCTGTTGTATCTAAATTAGGCAGTTTCACAGTTCCTCCTTAATTGGTTTTTCTACAAATTTTTATTATATGAGTTTATCATAATAAAAGTGCGGCCAAAAATCAAGGAAAAAGTATCATAATAAAACTATTCTTATATTTTTTTAAGAAAAATCTTTTCAAAACTCTTGACAGTATTTATAATTTTATTTATAATACCATTAATAAAACAATTTATAAAGGAGGGAAAATGATTTTTTCACTTAATAAAGTCTCAAAAACAATCTCTCACCACAAAGAAAACTGCCGGGAGGTTGATTTATTTTTAAAACGACAGGAGCTTACCCTTGAAGAGTTTAAAAATAAAACTCAGGGGGTTGAGGTTGGAAAACAGCTGTGGGTTGATGAAACCCATTTTAATAAACGCTTTGCTGATTGGTTCTTTGAAGGAAGAGATTACGGCAAAGTGTATTGTAGTAAATGTTTGTAAAAGGAGGTAAAAAAATGTTTAACGAAATTACTATTTTAGGAAGACTCACAAAAAACATAGAACTTAAATATACACAAAACGGTCTGGCTGTTGCAAAATCAGGCGTTGCTACATCTTATAAATATAAAGATAAAGTAACCGGGGGACAAAAAGAAGAAACTATGTTTATAGATATTAATCTTTTTGGAAGAAGCGCTGAGATTGCAAATCAGTATCTTAGAAAAGGGGACCTGGTCTTTTTAATCGGAAGACTTACGCTTAATCAGTGGGTTGGCAGTGACGGAAGCAAAAGACAAAAACACGAGGTAATTGTTGAAAAGATGCAGTTGCTTCCAAAATCGGTAAATGCCAATCAAATTTCCCAGCCTCAGCCACAAACTAAATCGAAAAATCCGACTCCTCCAAATATAGAGGATGAGGAAATACCTTTTTAAGGAAAGAAAAGATAGAAGGGATTAAAGATGGAAGGAATTTTATTTTATGGAATAGTTGTAATGTTTTCTTTATTTTTTTTAAAAGAGCTTTTTGAAAGTCTTAGTTTTACTACTTTTGTGTTTGATTTGATTTTTTTATTAGGTTTTTATTATTTATTTATGCATAATAAAAATTTGTTTGAAGCTTTACTTATATTTCCTTTATTCTTTTTGTTAAGAAGTGTTGTAAAAGATAAATTAAAACAGACAAATAACAATAAGCCCATTTAAGCGATATTTAAGCGATTTTTGCTTAAATGGGTATAAAGATATGCTTAAATAAAAGATTTAAGCTTAAAAAGCTTTTAAAGGCTTTTTAAGTGTATTTTATTTGTTTACTTTTAAAAGTAGAACGCTGCTAAAAAGAAAATGTGTAAAAATACTTAATATGACTTTTTTCATACTTTTATTAATTTTTAGAAAATTACTTTCTTTTATAGTGTAGATGTTCTTATTAATGTATCTTGTATAATGTAGAGGTTTAAAATGCCCGAAAAATTGGGATTTTTCATACTTAAATATGACATTTTTCATACTAAATATGACATTTTTCATACTAAATATGACTTTTTTCATACTTAAATATGACTTTTTTCATACTAAATATGACTTTTTTCATACTAAAGATGACATACTTGACAATAAGACATATTATTAATACAATACTTTAAAAAAAGGTATTAAAATGCTAAAATCGGATAAAAAAGGTAAAAGCGTGATACTTTATAAAGGCTCTGAGGTTAAAAAAAACGAAAAACTCGTGACTGCGAAATTTGATTTTTCTTCTCTTGCTTTAAAAATACTTGCTGCCCTTATAGCTTCGATAAAAGATGAGGACACGGCGGATACGATTTATCAATTCGATATAAAACATTTCATGAATATTTCTAAAACTGAAGATAAGAGGATGTATAAGGAAGTTAAAGAGGCAGTTGTGGAAATTATGGAAAAAGTGATACAGATTGAAGATGAAAACAGATGGAGTGGTTTTCATATTTTAAGAAAACCCGTAATTGAAAAAAACTTAGGAATTATTACTTTAAAGTTCGATGAAGATATATTTCCCCTTCTGAAGGAAACGAAAAGCAGGTATCTTATGTATGATATTGAAAATATCTTATCGCTAAGCAGCAAATACGCCATAAGGCTGTATGAGATTTTAAAAGATATATATAAAAAAAAGACTTTTAAACGAAATATTAGTAAAGTTGAAGAGATAATAGAAGTTGATTATTTAAGAGAAATCCTGATTGTTCCAAAAAATTATAAATATGCTGATTTTAAAAGAAGAGTTTTGGAAATCGCAAAAAAACAGATTAATGAAAATACTGATATTTTGTTTGAATATGATGAGGTAAAAACAGGCCGGAGAGTAACTCATTTGAGATTTATTATTTGTGTTAATCCGGCAAAAATATCCAAACTTCAAAATTCTTATTTTAACTCTCGCAAAAACTTTGTATCGCTTTTGAGAAAAAATTATTCGGGAAACAGAAAATTCTGGGGATGGAAAACAATCGACAAAACACATTATTGGCTGGGGCTTGATAAAGACGGCTTAGTATATGGAACGGCTGGAGATGAAATAATAGACTTTAATTCAATCGAAAGCGCGAAAATTTATGATATTTGGCTCAAAATCGCTCAAAATAGCGATATTTACAGACAATTAATCGAACAGGGCGCGTCATTAAAAGAAATTTCGAAAAGTAACAAAGAAACTTGGCTCTCGTTACAAGAAGATATTATAAGAATACAAGAAGAGGAAAAGAATGAATAAAAGGATGTAAAAAATGAAAGAGCTCATAAAAATTATAAAAAAGATTAAACCTAATCATTCGTTTATGATTGTGGCAGACAAGAATGAATGCGAGTATATCTTAAAAGAGCTTACAGAAAAATTAAATATCTGGCGTATAGACATAAAAGATACTCCCAAAAAATCCATTATGAGATTTTTTGAAGAAAAAAATATAAAATTTAGTAAAAATTCAAGTTTAATAGAACTGGCTTTGCTCGCTGCCAAAAAAGCAAGAGAGAATAGTAAGCACTTAGTTATTTCAGTAAATACTTTTTTAACCTATCGGAGTTTAACATCGCTTAAAAGCGCTCTTGTTGTTATAAATAATGAACTTACTCAAAACCCTCAGTATTCTTATAAATATTATCCTATAATCTTTATGTGTCAAAAAGAATACATAAATGACTATAAAGAGCTTATAGATGAAAAAATGTGGAGATACCGTCCCTATTTTCCGAAAACAACCTTTAAAGTAAATGTAGGACTTTGGATAGAGAATTATAATTGCTGGAAATGCCATTCGGATATAGAAGTGTTGGTCGGATTAAAAATTGATAATAATTGTTTATCTTTAGATGAATTAAATGAGAAGTTTTTAGATTTTTTAAATAAACATTTTTATGAAGAGTTAAAAAAAATAAAACTAAGAAAAAGAAATAGTTTTGGTGGCAATATAGTAAATGTATGTGGAAAATGCGGAGCGGTAATAGGGAATTTTTATACATATGATGATTTATATATTGAGCAAATGCCATTTGGATTTAAAGATGTGAGACTCTATGGAAGTAAACCTATACTTTTTGATGAGGTAAAAAAAGTAATTAAAAAATCTTCCTTATAATATCCCTTACTTTTTCACTCTTTTCTATTGCTATTAAAATACTCATAGCCCCAATATACATTCCGCTTAGGATATATTCTCCGTGTGTGGTAAGAATATAAGCAGGTGTTATAAAAAGTAATATCAAATATAAAATTTTAGATAATCCCATATTTCCCCTTTTTTAAGAAAATTGTATCAAAAAGTAAAAAAATGAAAAAAAATGTAAATTTGTGATAAATTTGTTATAAGTTTGTGAGTTTTTATGTTACAATATTACTAACTAAACAATGGAGGTATAAAATGACTCTTAAGATTTCACAAATCAAACAGGTAATCCACTCAGTCATACCATTTATGATTAATTTTTTCCTTTTTTACAAAGGATTTAACGGGTTGGAAGCAATGGCCGCCGGATATCTCTATATATTTTTTTCCGGTTATATTTACTTTTTTGTAAAAAAAGAAGAACCGGGAATTTGGATTATTGCTACATTGCTTTATGCAATGCTTACAAGCGGTTGGGGCGATTTTTAAAAAAAGGAGAAAAAAATGAGAAAAGACCAAGCAAAAGAAGAATTAAATAACCTAAAAGATAAAATATCTTTAAATGATTATCAAATAAAAGAATTAGAAAAATTAATTGATGAGATATATAACTATTTTGATGAGGTAATACAAGTTTTACATACTACAATAGAAGAACAATATGAAGAATGGAAAAGGAGAATGTATGAAAACGCTTGAGGAGATTTTTAGGGATATAAAAATCAGGGGAGGCGTAAAAAGTAAAATAGTCGCCTCCCTGCTGGATAAAATTGAAGAGGCAAAAAAAGCCGGATATACGCTTGAAGATATTTTAGAAGAGCTGAATAAAAGAGGACTTGATACTACTTATGCCGGATTTAGAAGAATGTTAAGCGATATAAAAAAAGAGAGAAAGGATAAAAAAATGAAAAAGGTAGCGATAATAAATTTTAAAGGTGGGGTTGGAAAATCAACGATTGCAAATCTCTTAGACCTGCCAAATAAGGTAGTTATTAATCTGGATACTCAAAATGCCGAAAATTCAAACTATTCCGATACGATTAATTTTCTTACCCTTAAAGAGGAAAACAGTATTGAAATAGACGAACTACTTGATGTCTTAAAAGATGAAGGCAGAGAATGGATTATATACGATACTCCGGGAAGCATAACCGATGAGGTATTAAGCATAATTGATGATGTGGATTATATAATTATTCCTTTTACCAAGGGGAACAGAAGCAAAGAAACCACGATTGATACCATAAAATCCATTTTGGAGATTATGGATAACGACAAAGTAAAATTTGCACTTGTATTTAATATGTATCAGGATGATGAAGACATTGAAAAAGAGTTAAAACCGATTGAGGATGAGGTTAAGAAAATACTTGGGGATAAATACAGCTGCAGTGCTACGCTTAAATTCTCAAAAGCGGTATCTACAATGGAGAGGGAGAAAAAAAGCATTGATGAGCTGGACCTCACAAACAAAATTGCTTATAAAGCGTTTAAAAAGAGAGTTAAAGAAATGAATAACAGACTTAAAGACTGTCTGTTTGGGGAAAGGAATTAAAGATGGGGGATATGACAAAAGTAATGGTTGCAAAAATGAAAAAAATGAAAGAACAGCAAAAAGGGATTAACAATGTAACCGAAATCCCACTTGAGAGACTTCTTGAAAATCCTTATCAGCCCCGTATCGAGATAAAACCCGATGAGGTAAAAGAACTTGCCGACAGCATAAAAGAACAGGGGCTTATTCAGCCGATTGTTGTCACAAAAGCCGACAACGGCAATTACTATATTGTGGGAGGGCACAGAAGAGTAGAAGCTCACAGGCTTTTAGGAAAAGACAAGATAAAAGCGTATGTGATAGAAGCAGACGAAAATAAGCTTGCAAGTATGGCGATAGTTGAAAACTTACAAAGAGAAGATTTGGATTTAATAGAAACAGCTATCGCTTTAAAACAATATAAAGAAAAATTCAGTAAAACCGATGAAGAAATAGCAAAAGAGATAGGAAAAAGCAGAAGTGCTGTAACTCAGATGTTAAATGTTTTAAATTTACCGGATAGGATTATCAAAGATGTAAAAGAGAACAAATCCACAAAAGATGTTACCGCACTTAATTGGCTTAATTCGTTTTACAAAAAACTAAAAAAAAGCAATGTTAGCGTGCTAACAAAATCTCAAAACCCCGAAAAATCGGGTAGTTTGGAAAGTGTGATTTCCCAAAAATGGGAAGATGAGGTTTTTGAACTTTATCAGGGCTTTTTAAAAAACGGGCGTGAGTGGCTAAAAAAAGAGATTGAAAACAGACTGAAACGGGAAGAGAAAGCAAAACCGAAAGTAGAATTGAAAATAACAAAAAAGAACGGAATTACAATTAAGATAAGGGAAAATCTTAGCTTAGATGATAAGAAAAAAGAAGAGTTTGAGGAAGAGTTGCAAAGGTTAATTGAAAAGTATAAAAAGGAGGTAAAATTGCTTTTTGGAATCTAAATAAGGAGAAAAAAATGAAAGGACTTGAACATTTAAGGGAACTAAGAAAAAATAACATAATAAAAAGTATGATAAATTTAGAGAATTTAGCAATAGCATTAATGTATCAAAAACTTGAAAACGAAAAGGATAATGAATTAAAAAAAATAATGGCAAAAGCAATAAATGAAATAAATCGAAAACGATACGATGAGTCATTTGATGTAGAATATACATTAAGAGATTTTCTAATTTTAGAAGCAAAAGAGGAGGCATATAAATTTATTCTTCCATATATGAAAAAATATAATATGAAACTTTTAAAACAAAAAAGAAATGAAATCTGTTCCAAACCTATATTAGGCGTAAACAAAGAAAGCAGTGAACCGACAATAGAAGAGATTAAAAAAAGAAAAATTATTTTAATAGATGAAACAAAAACAATAACTTATTACGCTTTAAGAGAATATTTGGAAGAGGCAAATAGAATTATTAATACAATTAAAGGGCGTATGGATAATTTATTTTATAATGCTTTAAATAATGTAGAAATTTATCGAGAAAAATATTTATAAAAGGAGATAAAGATAATATAGTGATAAATGGATAAACATCCATAGTGTTTCCTTATTTATTTTTAATTCTTTTCCTTTTCTTTTGTATTAATTTTTGAATTAAGATTATTCTTTTTATCATCTTTACACTCCAGACAGATTTCTTTTACTTCTATTTTGTTTCCAATCTGGGTAATGATACTGGGAGTATGTTTTAGCTTAAATCTTTTTTCAATCTGGGGCATACAGTAATAAACCTGGGTTTTGTATTTTTTCATAATCTCATACCAATTCCCGTCGGTTAGAAAAATTCTGTAATGAATATTATTAAAGTATCCGTTTTTCTCAGCCCACTTAAGTTCTTCTTTCCTTTCTCCGTTAATTACTACTATCGTATAAGGAAGTCTAACATAATTGGCGGGGTTGAATTTAAAGCCCTTTGGGTAAATAATATTTCCCTGTGCGTCTTTTATGTCATAAGGCAGTGTGTAGGTTAAATCCGGATAAAAAGTCCGGTTTTTTGTTGCAGGGGTTAGGGGATTAATTCCCTGAGGTTTAAATTTTATTATCTTTTGTTTTGCTTCTTTTCTTATTTTCTGAAGTTTTTTATCTATTTCTTTTTTATGTGTTTGAATGTATTTATGAAGTGCTACTAAAAAATCTTCTTCAGCAAACGGATAGGTTTTTCCCAAATGTAGAACCTCAACTACTTTTGCGTTTGCAAAAACGGCTGAGATTAAAAAAATAAGAAAAATTTTAAAACGCACAGCAGTCCCTTTTTCTAAAGAGAATATAACTAAAATTATCACCTTTAAAAGGAATGTTTTTAGCAGCTCCCCACACAATGCTTGTTTGGCCAATTACAATTGCGTAAGGATTTGGAACCGGTGCAATAATTTGTAATCTGTAAGCCGATTTTTGCCAAATCGGCAGAGGGTATTTAGCGCAAAGACCAGCATATCCCCATTGCCCCCATAGCATTAATTGACGATGAAGCTTATATAGCAGACTTGCGGCAGCTGAAGCACTTGATTGAACCAAATCTCCGCTTGTAACGCTTCCGGTAAGTGGATAAGCGTTTCCCCAGCTTCCCTTGCACCAAAAAAGAGTATCAAGTGTTCTAAATGCTTGAGAAGAGACACTGTCGGCCATACAGGCCAGATTTGTGACAGGGTTTCCAAAAAGTAAGGCTTCTGGCTGTATAAGCGCAGATAATGCATCGCTGTTCCACATAGGGTCAAGTTCGGTCATATATAGCATATCTACACCCGTGGAAGATTGAAGACATATAAAATCAGTCATAATATTTAATACTTCAAATACCGGGAAAGAGACAAGATGAGTCTGAAAAAAAGAGTGTGTTCCGCTTTGTGGGTCATCAGATTGAACTCCTGCGCCCTGTATTGTATCAAGTCCTAAAGTAATACCAAGTCCCTCGAAGCAATAAGGGTCTTTTACGGAGTCAATAATCCTATCAGGGTTAAAAAAACCAACCGGAATTCCTATTCTTATAAAGATAGGCGGAGGGGCTGGACAGGTGCAAATTGCCGTGTTTGGAGTTCCTATCGTGTTTGGCATTTTACCAGGAAGTATAGTGGCCCCCGCAATCGTTAAAGGAAGCATAGCTGAATAATCAAGAGCTGTAATGTTTATGGCAAGCTGACTTGGATTGGGTGCGCATTTTGCGAAGAGGTTAACTACCAATAAAAAAACAGCAATTAATCTTTTCATCTCTCCTCCTCAACTACTTTTTTAATTGCTGTAATATAATCAAATCCCATATCAATATATCTTTTTATTTTTGCTTTATCACTTGGGTCGGTGGTCGTTACATAATAGAAAAATTTGTTCATAATGAGTCTATTTGGTATTTTTAATTCATTTGGGGTAATAACGAATATCTCCGAATATTCTCCTTTGTGTGTGTGAATGCTTCTTAATACTTTTTTGTCAAGTTCATCGAAATTAAATACTTCTGATTGAAATAGCATATTTAGACTTGTTTCGGTTTGTGTTAGAAAAAATTTCCAAGGACTGTTTGCAATAATAACTTTTCCGGCAGGACTTAACCCTCCTTTAGAGTCGTAGATGTCTTCAAAACCTTGTGTAGCTAAAATAATACTTCCATTATATTTTCTTGCCCGTCTGTAAGCTTGCTCAATAAAGTCGTCCATTCTTGGATTTTTCCCTAAAAATCTATGGGCCTCGTCCAAGATGACTTGCATTTTACCTTCTCTGTTTTTACCAGAATACATCATCTGGTTGAGGTGGTAAATTAACATCATAATAATAGGGTCTCTTATGTCCGGATGTTCGCTCATTTCTTTAAATTCAACTGCTATAAAATCTTTTTTAATATTAAATTCGTTTGGTCCTTCAAAAAATTTTCCATAAATACCCTCACGAGAAAATGCGCCAAGCTGGGTTGCGAAGTCTTTAAATCTTTTATCATTTTCTTGTCTTAATTTATTTCTTATATGTGTTATCTCAAGTTTATTCCCATATTGTATAAATAACTCAATCAATACCTCTTGAATTCTTGTCTTAATTAATTTTTCTTCTTCTTCTGCTCTTATTGCGTTTTTGTTACTTCCTAACAAATAAATAAATTCAGATAGATAAACCAGGTCCTCTTTTAGCTGTTCTAAATTTTTTATCTCACTAAAAGGATTGAAGCTGATTGGTTTATTTGGATTTAAAGCTACATATTGTGAGTCTAACGCCTGGCAAAGGCCATAAAAAGAGTTGTCATAGTCTAATACAAAAACCCTGTCTCCTCTTGCATAAGAATTTAAAGCGATAGTTTGAAGAAACACCGATTTACCGGCACCTGAGGTAGCCACTACATAAGCGTTAAAAGATTTATCCGACTCAAAAAGGTCATATGCTGCAAGCTGTGCTCTTCTTGTAATCATTAAAAAGTTATCCCCCTGACCTTTGAAATCAGCCTCCAGAGGTGCGTATTGAGCTACATTTTTTATAAACATAGAGCGGTATTTTTTAGTAACTTTAAACATATATTCATCATTTACTCCCATCGGTAATGAAGCAAGGAAGTTTAAATGATGAACTCCAGTTGTTTCTACTAAAGGAATGCTGCTTTCTGCTCCTCCTGTTTTATAAAAAGTTTCAACCGTTTCAATGTTTTTTCTTAACTCTTCATATGTGTTTCCAGATACTAAAACATTCAAATCCATCGCAAACAATGGTTCTTTAGAGTCAATCCTATCAAGTATTTCTATGCTCTCATCCTGAGCTTTGGCAAAAGCTCTAAATATTCTTCTGTCCCATTTTTGTGTCGCAATGATTTTATGATTGTTCTCTACCATAGTAAGTTCTTTTTTTGGGAGACGGCAAGTTGTCATTGTTACAATGAAGTTATCAGGAAATATAGATGTTTCAGGTGTTTCTGATGTATAATCTCCGAGTTTCTCTCCAAAATCCATAATTGAAGCATATTTAGAGAGTTTTTGAGGAGCAAGTGACACCCAATATTTTCTATCTACTTCAATATGCGAGTCTTTAACGATAATTTTTGTATCTGGACTTATTACCTGTCTGTTTATTGGCATATTTTCATCATATCCTGGAATTTCTTTAAGGTTATGGTTTATATTGAAAATTTCCCATAAAAGTGGTTTTAGCTCTTCTGGAGACAAGGCTCTTGGATAAAATTGGTTTGCCTGTAATATTCCTTCAAGTATTAATTTATAGTTAGATACTTGATTTTTATCTTTTCCTTTTACCGAAATAAGCAGTCTATGGTTTCTTATTTTTGCGCTAAAAGTTGGAGTTATTGGTTTTTTTGTTTTTTCATAATACATTTGGGCGGTTTCTTCAATTATTGCGTATAAAATTTCTTCAGGTCTGTTAAGATGCCCAACTCTCCATCTCTCTACCAAAGGAACTATATTTGGCGAGCCATATAACATAAATTGTAAATATGTATTAGGGGGGAGTTTACTTAACATATCTTCAACCGCTTCTGCGCTTTTAGGCCCCATTCTTATTCTCGGCGTTATTTCTAAAACAAATCCATATGTATTGTCGGAATTTACATATAGCCTCTCCTTTTTATCGTAAAACGCCCAAGGAAGGAAATCGCTTAATCTGTATCTTTTAAAGATACTGTTCCATACTTTTACAGGTAAAGAAACAATCTCATTTAAAGGTTCTTTTAATTTGCTCATTTTTAATTCCTTATTTAATACTAAACACTTTTTGTGTTGTATTATGATTTTTTTGGTTTAAAACAAATTCTCCATCTTTAACCTTAATCCAAACTAACTGAGTGTCGTGATAAATTCCGTCATCGCTTACATACGGATAAACTATCATTTGTGCAAAAAGCGGCGGTCGGTAAAGAGGTGTATTTGGCGTTAGTCTCATATTCTCTTTTAACGCTTCTTTTTTGTATTTCTTAGCATATAAAGGGCTGGTTTTTAATAAGATTTTGTTTACTTCTTTTATATTTATCGGTTTGTCTGTGTAAACTGCTATTTTTTTTGTTGAGGTTTTTGAGGTTTTATTGTTTTTTACAAACTTTTCAATTTCTTTGATTTTTTTATTTTTAGTGTTACCTGTCGTTACTTTTTTAGGCTGAGGTTGATTTGAACTACACCCAAGTATTGTTAAAATTGTTATAGTTGCTATAATTGGTTTTAGCGTCTTTTTCACCATTTTTTTCTCCTTACTACTAAATTTGTATAATATGCTGAAATATAACCATCTACTATTTTATACCATACTTCTTTATTTCTAGCTATCGTATCATAAACCTTTACGACATCACCTTTTTTTAGCTTTCTGATAACTTTTGATTTTGAAGAAGGTTTTGCTCTTACATTAAGCTTGTAAGCCGTTACTATTGCCAATGAATTAACTCCGTTTTTATCCAAATTTTCGATAATATGTCTATTTGACGCAATCATTTGAGAGTTTATTTTCGTAACTTGTTTTAGCGCTTCGATTTGGTTTTTTAATTGCCTGTTTTTTTCGATTAAAATACTCACAGCGTCTGTTAATAAGTCAACTTTTCTGTTCAAAGAGATGTTATTATCATTGTTATTTAACACTTCTGCGTTAGTAAAACTTAAACTAAGACTTAAAGCAATTAAAATCATTTTTTTCATCTCTCCTCCTTGCATTCACCACATACCAGGCTTTTATGTATATATCCTTCTTTTAATCTAACCCAGGTATTGTTTATAAGGGCTAATCCATAGAGTTTTGTTCCTTTTTTTACTACTTTTAAAACTTTTGCTTTACAACTTGGTTTTTCTCTTATGTTTGCGTTAAATACGCATACTTTCACAATTTTGTTAAGCGGTTTATAGTCCTTTTTTAAATTATCTGCGCTTTTACATTCAATTTCGATTTTTATTGGTTTTTGTAATTCTTCAAGACTTACTGCTTCTATCATATCTTTGAGTTGTTTGTTTTCTTGTGTTAATTTTTCTTTTGCTTTAAGGTATCTTTCGAGTTTATTTTTACAATTTTTATATTCAAGGCAATTTGACTGATAGTAATTTGTTTGCTTTTCATCGCAATCAAAAGATTTATTATAAGCTGAATTCTGTTTATGTAAAGTCGTGTTTTCTTTAAGGTTTAATTCATCACTCTCTTCTAAAACATCGCTTACTCTTTTACATATTTTTACATTGCTACCGCCTTGACACATAAAATTATCGTGATAAGGCATAAGTGAGCACCCCGAAAGAAAAAGAGTTCCCAAAGCGGCTATGATTATATAATTTTTCATTTGTTCTCCTTAATCCACTTTTTGAGTTTTTGTAAATCAGCTCCATTAATGACATCTACTATATTGCCTGTTTTTTTATCTATTACGAACATTGTGGGTGTTCCTCTTATTCTAAGTTTTTTTGCGAGAGCCTGCATATTTTTTAGAGTCTCCATTGCTTCTTTTGTAATAGTTACATTCAAATCTTTATTTGTTTTTTCTATTTTTTCTATTGCTTCTTTTTTATTTTTGCTTGATAATATTTCCAAAGCCCATTTTTTAGCGTGCGGATGAAAGTATAAAGGCATATAATTTACATAAAAGGTAACATCAGGTTTTTTTTCTCTTAAGAATTTATCTACTCTTCTACAAAATGGACATTCCGGGTCTGTAAAAAGCACTATTTCGTATCTGTTAGAACCTTTGCCGTAATTTAGTTTAAAGGCATCTTTTATAAGTTCATATTTATTAAGTTTTTTTAACTCTTTTTTCTTTACTTCTTCTTGCCAAACTTTTTTTTCTTTGTCTGTTAGATTAATCCCGGTATTTGTATAAATTGCTCCAACTACTATTAACCTTTTGTAAGGATAAACATATAAAATATTTCCGTTTTTTAAATATGCGGCGTATAAGCCGTCAATAGGCGTATGTTTTACCTTTTCTATTTTAGTTCCGGGAATAACAGATTGAACTAAACTAAATTCTTCTTGTTCAATCAAACCGACGGCCTGTAAAAAAGCTACGGCGGCCATTAAGCTTATAATTTTCTTTTTCATTTATTCTCCTTTAATTAATTTCGCCTCGCCAAAAGGCGGTCTCAATTAATTTTTTATGTTCGCTCATATAGCCTAAAGGCTTATTCGCTCACATTTATTTAAAAGGGGGCTCGGATTTGTTGCTTCGCTCCGCTTCGCATTTTTTTTTAAACAAATCCTCCCTCCCCTTATTTTTTTTTCATTAATTCAATAGGTTTTAATTCTATTGGTTCAAGCGCTATTACATCAACTCTTCTTCCCGCGCTTATTTCTATAACAGGAGCCACCTGGTCTGCCATTTTTAAGTAAAACTCTGCCAATTTTTGGGTAGCTGTGGCTGCTCCATTAAATATTCCTGCTTGAAACGCTTTGTTTGGGTCGATTGTCTGAGTTGTTCCTTGAGGAGAAACGCTTACTATTGTAGTGTTTTGTTTAAACGCTTCGCTTATCCCCTGTAAAAAACCAGCAAGCAGGGTTCTTGCTATTAATGCGCCTTGTTTTGTAACAACTCTACCTCTTAATCCTACTTTTCCGTCTTCTCCATATACGGCACCTCTAAAAGGCGTGTCTATATGATATCCGTCATTAGTTATACACGATAGGGTAGTTGTTTTAATATATGCTCTCTCACTGCTTAAATCTCCATAACCTTCCCCCAGTATAAAACAGCCTCTTATATCTTCTCTCCAATCGTTTGGCAAAAAAGATAAATCTGTAACTTTCATCAAAACCGGAAGAGGGTTGTCTTTTGCTCTTGCCATTGTAGGAGCGTCCATTCCTCCAAGCAAAATGACTTTATTTATAGTTCCCGTAGGAATAATATTTTTTGGTTTCGGCTTTTGAGGTTTTGGTTTTTCTTTTTCAGGTTGTGCTATTTTTACATATGCTAAAGGGTCGGGCAGTTCTTCTTTTTTTACAACGATTTGTTTTTTTAAAACAGGGACTTTTCCAAATGTATTAAGTCCTACTTCTTGCGGTTTTTGAGGTTTTGGTGGAAGCGGGTAGTTAGAATATAATTTTGTGTTTTGATTTTGTGGTGCAATATTTCTTTTATTATGTTGAGGTTGAGGTTTGTTTGTTTCTTTTGTTTCTTTTTTTATTTCAATAAGCATTTTTTTTAGAAGCTCAATTTCTTTTTGCAGCTGTTGATTTTTTCTTATAACTTCTCTTACTTGTTTATTCGTTACTTGCACTTCTGGTGCTACTTTACCTACCCAGGTGGTTTTTGCTGCTTCATTGTCTGTTATTATTTTAAATTCTCCAATTTTTTCTCTTTTTTTTGTGTTGTCATCATCTACTATAAACATAAGAAATAATAAAATTGCAAAAAGTGAAATACCAATTATTATTATGTTCTTTTTTTGTATGTTCTCCGCTTCGTTTGGGTTTTTATCAACTGAAAAGAATTTATAAATTTTCTCCCACATTATTAATTCCTTTTTTCGATTATAACGACATATGCTTCTGAATATGGAAGTAAATGGTTAACTTCATTGTTATAAAAAATAGATAACGAAATAGGTGGTTTATCAGCCAAGTTGTATAATATTTTAGGGTTTAATTTAACTGGCTTTGCCGTTTTGTTTTTGATTTCAAATAAGTAAGCTTTATATAATACTCCATCATATTCTTTTTTTAGAATAGTAGTAAAAGAGTTATCTTTATAAACGATTTTGCTTATCTTTTTAAGTTTATATCCGTATGGAGTTTGATTGTTCAGAATGCTTTTTGTGATTTTTGATAAATTTTTTACATAATCGTCTTCCGTTTCATATTTTATTATTTCTTTTGCCTTAGCTCCAAAATCGTTTACTATAATTGTTTGTGGAGGGATATTTTTAGGTATAAAAAGAAAAGAGTATGTTTTGTCTTTTGTTATAAAATAGACTTCGGTAGGTTTAGCAATATATTTTATCTTAGGTTCTCCTACCGGTTTTAATGCGTTTGGATTTGCATTTCCTGCTATTTTTTCAAATTTTTGTTCTTTTTCAACTTTATATTTTAAAAATGCTTGATTGTCAACTATTTTTACAATAAGTCCTTTTTCTTTTGAATATGCTAGGTCCAAAATTTTGGAAGGCAATACAACTCTATTAACTGATGTTTTTGAGAGATAAACCTTTATTAGTCCGTGAGGATTATTTATAATAATTGCTGCGTTAGCAAGAAAAAATCCTAAAATAAGAATTAAAATTTTCTTCATCTTGTTATCCTTTATAAGGTTTTACAACTATTGAATTTATCCAAAATCTTCCCTCTTTAATTGTATATCCTATATTAAGTTCGACCTGTTGTTGATTAACCACTTTATTTCCTATAATGTCTTTTATTATACCAATTACTTTAATTACTCCTGGTTCTATTTTTACAACTGATGGATAGAAGACTCTTGATATATCGTTCTGTGTAATGTAGTTAACTTGCTCATAAAGCAATGCTTTTACTTTTGAATAAAACTGCGGCTCTACATATGCAAGTATGTTTTCTATTGATGTTTTTGCTGTGTTCGGCGAAACATTAAATAAATAAAATGCTACAAACTGCCCCATCTGTTCTAAATAACTTTTACTTATTTTATTTCCGGTAACCCAAAATTCTTTTGTGACTTTAGGAGGCAATACTATTACTCTTTGGTTTTGAGCCTTTTGAGCAATTATGTAGCTTTGAAAAACAATTACCGCAACTAAAACGAGTGTTACTATTCTAAAAGTCCAGTTCTCATAAATGTATTTATCCAGTTTAAATTTGTATTTATCCCACAGCAAATGTGTCTCCTTTTGTAGATTTGTTTTTGTTTTAAATTATACTTTATATCGGTAAAAATTAAAAGAGTTAAAGATAAAAAGAGGGGACAAAAGTGGGATATTTAAGCTCCAAAAAAAACTCTCATATAGCTTGGCGGAAGCGTTTTAGTCTTTAAAATACCAAGCGAGTATAATATGTGAAAAAAATATCCTTTTACTTTTGAGTGCTTTATTTTAGAGTAACTATAAGCCGCAATAAGGCCAATTACTGATAAGATAACAAATGGTAGAAATGAGCCTGTTGGCGTTAAAAAGGCAAGACCAAAAAATGTAACAAACACAATAAATACATCAATTTCCCAAGAAGCAAAATACGGTTTACTGTCAAGAAATTCATAATTTTTTACTCTGTAATCTTCCATTTATTCCTCCTTAAAAGTTTAAAAAAGAAAAAAAATAGGGGTTAGAAGGTGGCTGCTGCGAGTTTATCAATGATGTTTTGCGCGTTAAAAATAAGAACAGCAAATCCTAACATTATGAAGAATTGCAAAATTGATTGTGTTGCTCTCATTACACCAATAACGAAGAAAATCGCAGCAACTATTTTTTGGATATAACCGTCATTTAGCCAACCACTTATCTTATCCCACACATTTTGAACCCCTAAATTATCTTCTGTCCCTGCTATTGCAATAACTGGTGCTAAAGCCATCCACGCAAAAATAAGTTTGATTCTTTTCATTTTACTACCTCCTTTTTTGTGGTCAATAAAATTATAACAAAGCGATTTAATTCGGTCAATTTATTATATTTATTTTTTCTTAATGTCAGAAAAAAGTATTTCAAGAAATTCCTCAAAAATTTCGAAATCTTCGTTTTTAAAATGGAATTTATCTTTATAGTGGAGATAAGTATAACTTTCAACTATTTTTAATTTTTTGTATTTATTTTGAATTTTTTGGAGTGTTTTTTGTTTTTTCGCGTTTCTATAACGCATATAAAATTTTTTGTAAATTTTGCGGGCTTTTGAATAGAATGGTTTTTCTTTTAACCACACAAGACCGACTTTATTTTTCAGGAAATTATACATCCCGTGAATATATATTTTTTTTCCTCTTGTAAATTTCTCAAAAAAAGCTTTTATCATTAAGGCTTCAATAATTTCCTCGATTTTATCTTTTTTCTCCATTTTAATTATCCTTTTTGCGGTATTTTTGAGGTTACGGAATTATATCATTAATGTGTGAGAAAATTGAGGATATAGTAGATTGGTTATCAATCAAGCAGTATATAATTAGGTTAAACATATAGTTTAATTATTTTATGGTATAAAGTAATTATATAATTTGTCGATTTTTTGTGTAAAGTAAATGCCGTTATAATATTTGTAATATATCTATATATACTTTTTCTTGCATTTGTAATTTTTATATTTTATAATTACGAAAAAAGGAGATAAGATGGCTAAACAAAAGAAGTTAATTGATGAATTAAAAAAACTTGTAAGCAATCACGAACAAAATCATAAAACAAAAAGTTTATCAATTAGGATGACTGAAGAGCAATATGAAGCCATTGAAGTGGTAAGCAAAGCAACAAATAAATCAAAATCTGATATAATAATAGAAGCACTTGAAAAAGAAGGATTGTTTGACGAAGAAGCTATTAAGTTTTTTAAATCATTATTGGTTCAAAAAGGAGAAACAAATGAAATCAGTAGGGAGAGTTCATCAGCCGAACAGACACAAATATATGGCAATAGAGAAGAAAGCGAGATTTAAAGCAAAACTCAAAGAGATAGCCAAAGTTTTAATACCGATATCATTTATAATAAATGCAATATTTTTGCTTATTGATTACAAACTCTCAAAAGAATTTAACCTGGAAGAGTTTTTAACAATCGAGTTTTTTGCCTTTTTGGGCTTTTTAATTGCTTTTATCGTCCTATTACTTAAAAACGGGAGAAATGAAAATATGGATGGTGATAGTTATGAAATTAACCCAATTGATTTTATAGTTGACCCAGAATATATGAATTTAACAGGAAATATTTTTAATATTGATAAACACTAAAATATTTTTTTAAGGACATCTTCAATGCGTCTTGTAATAACTTTTTTTTTATTCCTTTTCCCCGTATTGTCTTTTGCAGCAAGTTATCAAGGTGAGATTTTCACCTGGGGTTACGGAGAACTTTTAAAGGAAATACTTGAAGCAATTAGAGCATTAGTAGATAACAACGGATTAAGTGTTATATTTAAAGCAGCAATGGGTGTGGCATTTTTATTGTTTGCTTTAAAAAAAGCTACTGATGAGCGTGCAGCGGTCCATATAGAACTTGGGAAATTATTATTATTATTTGTAGTGGTATGGTATCTGTTTTTATCTGCTCCAAACGATGCTAAGCACAGATATATTATTACCGATAAAGTAACTGGTGCTCAATATGTAGTTGAACAGGTCCCTACTGGTATTGGAGAACCTCTTAGCTTAATAAGCAACTTAGAAGACAAAATAGCTGCAGCAATGGAGAGAGAATTTTCACTTCCAAATTCAATTACATATAGAAATAGTGGATTTGGGTTCCCTTTAAATGCGCAAAGTATTATGCCTGAGTTAAAAACAAGTGATATCTATTTTACATTGACCTTAAAAGAGTTTATTGAAAATTGCACTCTTTATGAAATACAATCAGGCGAAAAAGATGTAACTAAAATATTATCTGCCGAAGACCTCTTAGTAGCTCTTGACCCTAACGGAGATACTCGACTAACGAAGGTTTATACATCAGCAAACCCTCAAGGAGAAGTAGTTGAATGTAAAGACGCGTATGAACATATAACCGATTATGTAAAAAATAATTTAGTCCCTCAAATTGAAAAACTTGCTGCAGCTATGCTGAGCACTACTACTACTCAACTTGAAGATAAAATTCCTGATGTAACGCAGTTATTCTTTAATGCAACTAAAAGTGCAAGAGATTATTTACAGCAAAACTTTTTAATTAATATGGTTAAAGGGTCGTTTGCTTCTATTGCCGCAGCGACAGGACTTAGCGAAAGTCAGCTTTCTTATTCCGCAGCAGTTGCAAAACAAAGCACAAATGACAGATTTATAACTATGGGGTATCTTGCAAAGGATTATCTACCTATCGCAAAAGGGGTTTTAACTGCTTTAATAGTTGGGCTTAGTTGGATTATTGCTTTGCTTTCAGTAATATTTATGGATTTTAGATATCTTACGAAATATGTGTTTTTGCTGCTTTGGCTTATGTTATGGACACCTATTTTAGTAATTATTAATTATATTGGAGATGTAAATGTGGCAAAAGTGTTTAGCCAAATTACAAATGATACAGGGCAGACAATAACACTATTTACATCTTCATTTCTTAATAATAAAGTATCATCAACATTAGCCTGGCTCGGTTATTTAGTATGGGTAACCCCTCCTCTTGCTTATGCTATCGCAAAAGCAAGTGAATACGGATTTGTATCAATTGCTTCGTCTCTTTCGGGTATGGCTGGAGGCGGAGCGAGCGCCGGTGCGAGTGCCGATGTAAGCAATGCACAAAATCCTGCCCCTAAGATGAGAGTTGGTGATACTACTTTTACGGATATGCCGGGAGGAGGAATACAAAGAGAAAAACAATACAGCTATGGCGGTCATTCGGTAGATGAAAAAATGGTTAATATGGGCAGCACTCAACAATTAGCATTAGCCGTTGACGGGATTGTAACGGCAAATGCGAATATTGGCCAAAGTGGAGTATCGGGTATAAATGTTTCTTCACCTGCGGCTTCTCTTATGGCTCAAAGTTCAATAAAAGAAAATTTACAACAACAAATAAAAGCGACTCAACAGCATTTAGAACAAACCACTACTACTTTTACTCAAACTACAAGTTCAGGAATTTCCGAAGCCATAACTGATAAAAACGGTTTTAGTATTGGAAACGATAAAACCTTAACGGATAGTGAGAGAAAAGCGGAGTCAAAAGCCGTAATGAGTGCGCTTGAGAAGGTTTTATCAAAAGACACTCAAGAGTCTTCAGTATTTACTACAATGAAAAACATTGCAATAAAAGATGGATTAGGTTTTGAGATAAAAAAAGTAGCGGGAGTAAATGGAAGGTTTGAGATAACTGGAGTTGACTCTCAAGGTAAAGAATATACGCTTACTTTAACCGGAAAAGAAGCTGAAGCGTTTAGAGAGCAGTTTGCGCAAACTTTTTCTAAAGAACTTGTAACAAATGAAAGTGCAAGAGAAGCTTTCTTGAAAGATACATCTCACACAAATACAAAACTGTATAGTCAGATAAGTGGTGTTAGTCATCAATTAAGTGAGTCACAAAGTAAACTTAAGTCGTTAGAGCAGATGGAAAATCTTGTAAAAAGCAAGGGTATGACTTTTTCTCAAAATCTTTTAAATGCTCTTGCAATGGATTTGGTTGAAGAATATAAAACTAAAAATCCGAATTTAAGCGATAAGGAAGCCGTTAAACTTGCCGTAAGCAATATTACGGATATGATTGAAAAAAATACTCTTAAAGATGAAATAAAAAAAAGAGGTCTTGTAGATGAGATAATTAATCAAAAAGGTTTTGAAGATAAATATAAAAAAGGTGAAGAGAGTATAAAAGTAAATAAAAGTCTCGCTACCTCAACAATTGAAAATATAAATGAAAATAAAGAAAATATAAAAGAGAGAGGAGGGTATATAGAACAAGCCGTTGGAGAAAATCATAAATCATTTGATGATATAAAAGCGAGTTATGATGATAAAAAAATGAGAGAAGTTACCGGAGGCAATCTAAATGATGAGGTTGGAGGGGCAACAAATGAAGTAAACAGACGCTTAAATCAATCGGTTTTTGAGAATTTTTGGGAAGATAACAAGGCTCAAACGGTATTAAACGGCTTAGCAGTTGGAGGGATTTTGGGATATGGGGTGTATAAATATTGGAAAGCAAACAGAGCAATTACGCCGGAAATAATAAATGATGAAAAGCCTACAAGATTTAACAATAATGATAAAATACATTATACTGATACCGAAAAGCTGCCTCATACTGAAGCAAAGGGTCTCCCTTATAAAGAAGGGAAGTTATTGACCGGAGAGACTCATATGACAGGAGACGGCGTTATTGTTAAAAATGCTTCTACTGCACCTGTATTTACTACTGATGGAACGAAAATAAATATAGGGAATCCGAATAAAGGTGCGGTAATGGCAACTGAAGTAGCCACTTCAGCGCCAAAATCATCTTTTTTCTTAGACGCAGTAAAAACAACTGCTGGAATAACGGCTCTTACTTTAATAGATGGAACTCCTCTTGCTCCTACTCAAATAAGTGATAGTAGTATTTATAGTGGACAATTTGCTGGCTTTGCTCCTTCATCTCATTTGTTTGGCAGCGACACAACAAGTGTGGTGATTAAAACTGCTGATGGAAAAGCTCAAGCGATAAATACTGATGTTCCATATGATGAAATGAAAAATTATATTCAAAAAAATCCACAAGCAAGGGAGGTTCTTGAACTTGCTGCACAAAAAGGAGTATGGGGGGTTGCTCCAATGGCTCTTTCGGAAATAGAGTCTCCTGAAAAATTGGTAAATACTTTAAAATTTAACATACCTGGTGTAAATGCTTTTAAACCCGAAGGTGGCAATAAAACGGAAGAAATACGGACTGAACCGGTAAATGAAAATAAAACCAATCAATCAGCTCGCTATTCAAAACCGAGTGATTTATTGCCTTAAAGGAGTAAGATGAGAGCAATATTACTTCTTTTACCCCTTTTGCTTTTTGCAAAAGTAAACAACAGCTTTTATAATACACCTAAGACCGGCTGGTTTTTTAACGAAAATAACGAGACTAACGAAACAAATCAGACAAAAACATTGAAAATAAATCCTTATAATGAAAAAGAAATAATGAAACTCCCGGATGATGTGTTTATGAAAACAATTCCATTAAATAATCTTGAATTATATAGTGCCAAGACTTTTAATAAAGTTTTTAAACGAGCAAAGGGAATTGCGGTAATGAAACCGACAAGAGAAAATGTTTATGTAGTTAAAAAAATGCAAAAATTTATGACTGACCAGGCTACAAAATTTACGCAAGTATGGTATGTAGAAACATTACAAAATCCTAATGAGCTTGGATATCCGGAAATAAAAGCTTCGACTTATGCAAGAGACACAAAAATGATACAGGAAAAAGAAAAAGAAAAAACATTTTTTAAAAAACATTTAAAAGACTTGGGGTTTGTGGTGTTTTTTAATCCTAAAGACAAAATGACAAATACAAGAGAAAAATGGATAATTGATACTTTTAAAAAAGAGTTTGGAGAGTTTGATTTTGTATGGATAGATATTACAAAAAGACCAGATTTGGTTAGGAAATTTAACATAAAAGAGTTACCGGATATCTTTTTCGTATATAAAAACCCAAAAGGAGAAGGAATATGGGCAAGGGTTAAAACCGGGCTTACAACACTCGATGAGTTGGTAAAAAATACAATATTCGTATATAAAAATATAATTGCTCCAAAAGATAAAGAAGGAAAACAATGAAAAAATTATTAATTTTAATCCCTTTTTTACTTTTTGGGATAAATAAGGAGTTTGAGGAAAAATATCTCTCACAAGTTAAGCAGTATGAAAAAGAAATAAACAACTCAAAACTTTTAGAACAAAATATCAATATACAAAATATTCAGATTGATATGAACAATACATTGAAAAAGGTAAATTTTAAAAAACAAAAAAACATTAAAGCAGAAAATGAAGCCGATAAAATTAATTCTTATATAAAAAGTAACAATTATCAAGAAAATATAAGAAAGATGAAAAAATATATTTTATATGATAAAAAACTTGATTTTTCCAAGTATATCCCAAAGGATTTACATATTAAACTTAAAAAAAATAATTATTTAGGAGAAAAGGAGAAAATTTATATAGTAATAAGTTCATCTATGCCTATAACCACCATTCAAAATTATTTTGAAACGGCACAAAGAGCCGGTCAAGATATTACATTTGTCTTAAGAGGTCTGATTGGTAATGATATAAGAAAAATAAAACCCACTCTTAATTGGATAAATAAAGTTCTTACAAAAGACTCAAATAAAAAATCCTCAAAAGACAATAGGTTTAAAGTAACTATTCAAATTAATCCAAAAGTTACTGAACATTTTGGCATAAGCGAAGTGCCGGCTATAATTTTTGTTAAAAAATACGATGGTTTTTTAGATAAATACGAGACTCTTCCAAAGGAAGAGCGGGGAGAAGAGACTTATATAGCTTATGGTGACGCAAATCTTATATATGCTCTTGAAAAGATAAATAAAAAAGCAAAATCTAAAACACTATCAAAGCTTATTAAGAATATGAGGGGAAGTTTTTTTTAAGATTTTATTGTCCCTTTTTTATCCCTCAAATGTTTGGTATAATTAAGAAAAAAGGAGAAAAATGGATTTAAAAACATTTTTTTCTAAATATTTTTTGGCATTAAGCTGCAAACCGATAACGGAATATAAGGAAAGAAAATGAAAAAGAGTTATAAAGATTATGTATATCTTAAAATTTCAAAAGAGGAATTTGAAAAACACTTAAAAGAATATAAAAAAGATAAATCTTATAAAATATCTTTTTATGATATTTTAAAAGGAAGAGTTGAATACGAAAACGAAATGCTTAACAAAAAAGACAAAGCACTTGAAGCGGCCAGGATAAAAAAAGCCGTTGCAAACATAAAAATTTATAAAACCCTCGAAAGATTTTTAAATTCCCTTTTTAAAAGGGATATAAATATTTCTCTCCTGGCAAAAGAGGCAAAGGTGCACTATAACACGGCCAAAAAGTTTTGGATTGAAAAAAACCTTGACATATGGCTTGAAAAAATCAAAAAAGATGAAGCTACACTAAGAGACTTTTTGATTGAAGAACTTACGGAGGACGCCCTGCTTTACAACTCTTCTAAAGCGGGAGAGAAGAATAAGATTAAAATTCTAATGTAAGTTTAGTTTATTCAATCCAATAATTACTCACTTGCAATAATAGATGCTGTGCTTATAGCTAAACCTTTCTTGATGTCCCTTTTTTATCCCTCAAATGTTTGGTATAATTAAGAAAAAAAGGGCCAAAAGTGACGCTTTATTTGGTAGAAAAACCTTCACAGATAAAACCACTAAAAGAAGCTTTAATTAAAGCCGGAATTAAAGATTTTGAGATAAAATCCCTGCTTGGACATATTTTGGCACTTAAAGAGTTCAAAGACCTTGACGAAGACTTTAAGAAAAAAAGCTGGAACACTCTTGTAAAAGAGGGTAAAATCCCTTTCTTTCCTCCAAACCCATACTCAATATCTATGAAAAAAATTGCAAACAAAAATATTTTCGATGAAGTTTGCGAAGCTATAAAAAGAGCCGATAAAATAATTCTTGCAACAGACCCGGATAACGAGGGTGTAACTCTTGGACTTGAAGCGGTCGAAAAATGCGGAGCGCTTCATAAGGTAATTGGTATGATTAATATGTCAAAGCTTGATATATATTCTCTTGTAAAAGAGGTAAAAACCATAAACAAAATTCCTTATAAGAGAATGTATGACGCTGGAAGGAGCAGAGCTATATTCGATATGCTCTTTGGTTTTAACGCTACGATTATGGCCACGGAATATCTTAACAAAGGAAACAATCTCCTAAATATAGGAGCGGTAAAACTTCCAACAATTGCGATGGTGGTTAATAGGGATTTAGAATTTGAAAAGCACAAAAAGATACCTTATTATGTGGTTAAGGCAGAAGCAAGGGCAAAAGGAAAAGTATTTGAAGTTACTTTTGGAATTAAAGACAAAGAAAAAATAGAAAAAAAAGAAACAGCCCAAAAACTTGTAGATGTCATAAAAGAAAACAATAAACTTAAAGTGTTTGAATTTAATGAAGTTAAGAAAAAAGAAGCACCGCCCAAGCCTTACAGCTTAACGGATTTGCAAAACGAAGCTGGTAAAAAATTTAAACTTACCGCCAAAAAGGTTTTGGAGCTTGCCCAAAGTCTGTATGAAAACCACAAAGTCCAGAGTTACCCAAGAACCGATAACAATTACTATTCCGAGGGCGAATATCTCCAGGCCCCAAGAGTCCTTGAAGCTTTAAGCAGCGTGGGGCAATATAACAAATTCATCTCAAAACTTGATTTAAACAATCTACTAAAAAGAAAAATCTTTGATGATAATAAGGTTACAGCCCATACCGCCCTTGCTCCCACAACCGAAGCAAGGCTTGAGAAGCTTAAAAATCTAAATGAGCTTGAAAAAAAGGTGTTTCACCTTGTAGCCGTAAGATACATTATTCAGTTTTACCCGGATTATGAATATCTATCTATTAAAGGAAAAGCTAATTTCAAAAACATAATAGCCGAATTTAGGGAAAATGTGCCTTTAGAGGCGGGTTTTAAGGAAGTTACGGGAGAGCATAAGGAAAAAGAACGCACCATACCTCATCTTGATATAGGAGACGAAATAGAAATACTAACCGATACTTTAACTATTAAAGAAGAATTTACCAAACCAAAACCACGCTTTACGGAAGCCACGCTTCTTAAAGCAATGGAGAGAGTGCATAATTTCTTTGAAGACGAAAAGATAAAAGAGGTGTTAAAAGATAGTGGAATAGGAACTCCGGCTACGAGGGCCCAGATAATAGAGGATTTGAAAAAAAAAGACAGTGCAGGGGAAGCATACTTTAAGGTAGAAAAAGGAAAAATCATCTCAACCCAAAAAGCAAGAGATTTGATAGCTTCCTTGCCGGAGAATTTAACCTCTCCTATCGTAAGGGCCACATTTGAAGAAAAATTAAACGAAATAGTAAAAGGCAGAAAACAAAAAGAGGAATTTTACGAAGAGGCAAAAGAGTATATTATAAAAGCGTGCGAAGAAATAAAAAAAAGAGGAGAGTTAAGAGAATTTAACAAAAAAACTTCTCTTAAATGCCCTCTGTGCGGCGGAAACATTATCGAAAAGCCAAAAGTCTTTATGTGCGAAAACGCAAAATACGACCCCAAAACGAAACAAATGAAAGGATGTAAGTTTTTTATCATAAAACAAGGTAAATTCATAACCCTAAGCGAAAAAGATTTGGAAAAACTTTTAAGCGGCCAGAGCATAGAAAACGAAGTTATAAAAATTACGCTTGATTTGAATAACCCTTATTTTATAAAAGGGGAATTTAAAAAAAGAGATGATGTATTAATAGAGACGAATAAAACATACAGACTGGGAGATAAATTTATATTTAAAACATTCAGAAACAAAAAACTGACTCTAAAACAGGCCGAAAAGATACTTAAAGGAGAAAAGGTAACGATAAGTCTAAAAAGCAAAGAAGGTAAACCTTATAAAATGAAAGTGTGGTATTCGGAAAATGGAAAGATAGAGGGAGAATTTATAAGGAGTAAGAAATGAAATATCTTGAGATAATTGTTATTTCCCTGGCAGTTACCCTGGGAGGAATTGTGGCTTATCAAAAGTTTGTATTACCTAAAAAAGAAAGAAAAATATATATTGTAGATACTGAAAAGCTTATTGCTGCGGAAAAAAGGCTTTTGCGAATGGGGATAACGCAGGGTAGATTAAATGCTGATGAGGTTAAAACTTTGGATTTAAAATTTAAAAAGATAATTAATTACATTGCACAAAGAGACAATGCAATTGTTTATGTAAAAAAGGCCATATTAAGTGACAATTACGATAAAGACATAACTAACGAAGTTTTAATGATTGGAATATCAAAATGATAAAAAAATTGCTTATCGCTTTAAGAGAAGATAAAGCTTTTGCGAAAAAGTTTCTTTTAGGAATAAGTGGGATGATTTTTGGTATAATAATAACATATATATATTATCCGCAAATTCCTTACAGGATAGGGCTCATTGATACACCAAGCATTTTTAAAAAAGCCGTTATTTATAAAATTGAAAGTCCAGACGATTTAAAAATAAAGCGAGAGAGGCTTTATGTGTTCAAACTACCGGTTGAAACCATATATTATAAAAAAGGATATATGTTTATTAAATACGCAAAATGTCTTCCGGGGGATTATCTTGAGACAAGAGGCGTTAAATTCTTTTGTAATAAAAAACTTATTGCGGTCGCAAGAAAAACTGATAGCAAAGGTAAACCGGTTAAACATTTTGAATATAACGGAACAATACCTGAAGGTAAATATTTTATGTTTGCACCTCATCCAAGAAGCTTTGATAGCAGATACTGGGGTTTTGTGGATAAAAAAGATTTTGTAGGAGAAGAAAAATGGGTATTACTAAATTGGTAAAAAATATAAGTGTTTCTATTATCTTAAGTTCGTTGTTAGCCTCCACTTCATCTGCTTCAATAGGAAATTTCATAAGAGACCAATTAAACGGAAGTCTGGAAGTTACAAATGCTGGGTATTATAAAACGCAAAGTGGTGGTTTTTGGACTGGTGGAGGACTTAGGGTGAGATGGGATATGAGTGGTGCGAATATTAATCTTTTTCACGCGGAAGCTCCGCATTTTGCGGTTGGATGTAACGGAGTAGATATGACATTTGGTTCTTTCTCATACCTTGGATTTGACAAGCTGGTTGAAAAACTTAAAAAAATATCTGCCGCAGCCCCGGCAATGGCTTTCCAAATGGCCATAATGACACTGTGTGAGCAGTGTAATACTATTATGACAAATTTGGAAAAGATAGCTGATAGTCTTAATAATTTTAACCTTAATGCTTGTCAAGCTACAAAAGCGCTGGCAGGAAAAGGTGCAAGTTATATTACAAATCTTTTATCAAGCTCAGGTGTTACTCAGGACGCTTCGGACACGAGACCAAAAGTAAAGACCGATACTGAGTGGGCAATAACAAAGTCAATTGAGACTGCTTCAAACTGGTTTGGAAATCTTGGAAAAGAAGGTATGAAAAATAAGCTGGGTTATGGCTCTTTAATTAATAGGATTTCAAATATTTATAAACCAGGTGGTGGATTTAGTGACGGAGAATTTCCGGCAATGATGAGAGCAATTACAGGCGATGTTTACGGATATGCAGTAAAAAGCACGGACAGTTCGGGTGTAACTCATATGAGTATAAGTAAATATGATATTGTTCCTCCGGCCGCAGTTGATGGAGAAAGTTTTATAAGAGCGATTGTTTTCGGAGGTAAAATAAGAGCAATTGTCCTTAATCCTAATTGCGATGATAAAGGAATATGCGGACCAGTTGATGTAAAAGACCTTGATTTTAAAACCGCACAGAAAACAACAGGTGTTTTGAGCACAACGGATATCGAGATTAAAGGAGATGACAGCGTATTTAATTATGTTAATACCCAAATATCAAATATTATAAATAAACTTAAAGCAAAAGAATCTTTAACTGATAAAGAAATTAATTTTATAAACGCAATGCCGCTTCCAGTTTATAAAATGGTTAATATAGTATCCACCCTAAACCTTGAACAGGATTCTTTAAAAGCAGTTGAGGAATATCTGTCATATAGAATATTGCAGAGTTTCGTTGATAGTTATTTTAATGAAATAAACAAAGCTGTTATATCACTTGCAAATAATAAAGATTTGGCAAAAACCTATGATAAAGATAAATTAAATAAGTGGAGAGAGATGGCATATAAAAATATAAGAGCAATAAAAAGTCTTTTAAATAAAAGGTTAACGGAGGCTAAAAAGAAAGTTCAAATACAAGAAGATTTAATCAATCGCTTCTCAGCATTAGAGAAAGAGATGTATAAACGCTCGCCGATTTGGAGCGCGAATGGGCTATAAAAAAATTTTTTTCATCTTTCCTTTTATATTATTTGCCGGGCAAAGTCAGTATTGGGATGAAGGAAGTAAACAGGTAGAAAGAATGTTAGGCGAATATAAAAATAATTTTGAAAAAAGAGTAAAAAAACCTATCACACAAGAGCAAAAATTATATACTCTGGATAACTCAAAAAGCGCCAATGTATCGCTTGATTGCGGTCGGGAATATAAAATACTAAAACTTACTTATTATCCGGGAAACGGCGGTGACATTAATATAAATATCCAAGCTGATTTAAACCTTGATGATAAATATGAGAAAAGTTTTGTATTTTATAATATAAGTGGAGTTTGTGCAAACGGCGTTATAAAATGTAACAGCGGAACTTGGAATAATTGTAAGTATTATCAAGTTCAATTTAACGGGACCGATTTTTCTTTAAAAAAAGTTGAAGCGCCAAATGTTTGGGGTTGCTATTGTATAAACAGCTCCTGCGGAGATGTGTATAAAAATTATAATCAGACATTATCAACTCTTACGGGGATATTTTCCTCGGTGTTAAATCATAGCTATTATATAATCTCAAATGCGGGAATTGACGGGACTATTGCTTATTTGTATGGAAAAGGTATGAATTGCGGCGGAAAAAATATTCCAGCCGGGATGAGTTCAGCTTCTCTTAATGAAAAAACCGAAGAAGCAAAAAAAAGCGAAAACTATACACTTTTATATGAAATAACTCAAAATGAAGATAAAAATTCAAGTGTAAATGATGAATATAAAAATTCTTTAAAATCTAAATATAATACCGTATCCCAAAATTCAAAATATTCAGACGGCACTTACTCTTATAATGACGGTAACAGAGATGTAAGCGGAAAAGTGTTTGTAGGAGATATAAAAAAAGTTGAGTTTTGTGAAGTTGAGTGGATTGAAAAAGATACACAATCTTACTCTGATAATACAAACAAAACCTCCACCTCATCTGCCACTACCAAAAAAAGTGAAATTATAGAATGTAGAAAAAATACTGACGGAAATTGGTATTGCCCGGTAGAAGAAGGACGAAGTATTAAGCACGATTGCGGTAAAATAAATGATTTTGCAGAAGTTGTAAGTGCTTTAAACGGAATTGAGCAAGCCGTCAAAGACCTCACCTGTTCCAAGGAGTAAATGTGAAATTTTTAAAAGTTAGTATTTTATTATTAAGTTTTCTTAATGCATTTAATTGTTCAGATATAGAAGAGTTTAAAAAGTATAACGGACATTACTATACTACCACAAAAAGCAAACTTACTTTTTTACAAGCCAAACAGCTTGCCGAAAGTGAGGGATGTTATCTTGCTATCCCAAATGACAAAAATGAGAATGATTTTTTAAAATCTTTAATTCCTACCCCAAAATATGCATGGATTGGAATTTATGACCCACAATATACAAGTAATTATTGTTATGGCGGTGCAAACTGTCTTTTTGATGATAGCAGGTTCTTAACTATAAAAGGAGGAGCGCTTATATACAAAAATTGGGCCACAAGACAACCCGATAACTTAGTGAAGGAATATGATATACAAAATGGCAAACAGATGGTATCACCTCTTGGTGAGCATTGGGTGGCAATAAGTTCGTTGGATGGAAAATGGGCTGATTTCGGAAATCATTTCGATGAATATAATAACCCGGTAAAACATTATGCTCTAATCGAATGTGAAAAAATGCCTGAGTGTTATACTCCCCCAACCGAAGTTGATGAAACCTGGAGCGGTGCCAAATGTAATACTAAAATTTATGACAATACTTCAGGGGAGGTTGTTCCTGGAGAGAGTCACAATTGCTTAAAAGACCCAAACGGCGAATATTACTGTCCGGTAGCACTTGCTCCTTGTCGAGAAACCTGGAGTTATAAAGATGGATACAGCATTGCGTATAAACTTAATATTGCGTGTCCTAAGGGAACTTCTTATTCAAAAGAATTAAATAAATGTGTAGTAAATACCATTATATGCCCTGAGGGCGAATATGATGAAGATATAAAAAAATGTGTTAAAGAAGTCACAAAAATAAATTGTGACGGGAACTGGCACGAGTTTGGAGAAAGAGGATTTATTAATAAAGGAATAGCCGGGGTTCCTAAAGGAGAGATAAAAATATGGGGCGGAAAAAGATTTGTAACAAAACTAAGGTATAAATGTTATTCTCCATCCAGTGTGTATTTAGAGCAATTACATACATATGACGGGAAAGGGGGTTGGAGTAGGGTGTATAACGGAACTCTTAATCTAAAGGCTGCTGAGAGCAATCCAAACTATGATACCGGGTTGATGAGGTCTCCTGCGGAAAGCTGGGCAGATGCTCATTATTATACGCCCTATGTTGACCCGTGGTATCGTCAGCAACTTGTCCGATGGACTTATATGGACGGAATTTATGCAAGATTTAAAAGAGTGGGAAACCAGTTGTATGTATATATCGGTAATACTTATGATGGGCAAGGGTGGAAAATAAGAGATGAAGTTTATGGATATATGCCTATTTATCAGAAGATAGAATATGACCCTATATGTCCTGATGGTATGGATGTAGTTGATAATAATCTTTGTGGAGAAGCACCGATTGTTTATACTTACTATAAATATCTTTGTTCGGGGGCAAATGAATATGGTGAAGAGTATGAACCGCAAGACCCTGGAGGCGATTGTAAGCCTAAAAGCCAAGAGGATTTAATAGATACTAACGGAGATGGAGTTCCCGATAGTTGTAATTCCCCAACTCCTCCACCAAACAATTGTAAGGCAAAAAGTTTTACCTGTGTTCCCGCGCCTGATAGAAAATGCGTAATGGTAGATAACCAATGGCAATGTTCTCCTTTTCCGTGCTTTGGAGAGGGAAAGGGTGATTATAATGTAACCACTGATGACACCCCAGTTGGAATAAACGATAAAGAAAATGACGGATGGAATAACGATGGAAGTTGTAGCGGTCAGTTATATATATTTAACGGGAAAGATATGAGATGTAGAAGCGATGATGCATATTTTGGATTATCTGGCGGGGGGTGCTGCGATAAAGACAAAGTGTTTTTAGGTCTTGTTCAATGTAAAGATGAAGAGAAGCTGCTTGCTAAAAAAAATGACCAGAAGCAATGCCATTATGTAGGAAAGTATTGTTCCAAAAAGGTAAATTTAGCGTTTACGAAAGTTTGCGTTCAGCACAAAAAAACTTATTGCTGCTTTAATTCAAAACTTGCGAGAATAATACAAGAGCAGGGTAGAGAGCAGTTAAAAATGAGTTGGGGTGATGCAAAACATCCAAATTGTCGTGGTTTTAGACCAGAAGAATTCCAAAAACTTGATTTTTCAAAAATGGACTTAAGTGATTATTATGAAGATATAACTCAAAATTTTTCGCAACAGGTAGCAGACGGTATAAGTAGTTATATAAAAAATAGCGTAGAAAATCAGATTGAAAATACAAAAGTAGAGTAGGAGAGGTTATGCAAGGAAATTTACCAATAAATAGTCTCTTAAAAAAAATACAATGTAATAACAAAAACATTCAGGAATGTTTTAAAAAAAGTATAGAAACTTTAAAGGATGATTTTTGGAATTTTGATATTCTTAATCAAAAAATTTATTCTCTTCAGCATTTTAAAAATAAAGTGTCGCCTTTTATAGTATCTAAAAAATGGAAAAGAGAGGATGAGGTCGAAATAGATAAAATCGTTGGCACTGACCATCTAAAATATATTGGAATGACATATCTGGGAATGTTAGAAAAGGGTATAAAGATGGATATCAATATACCCTTACTTTTGAAAAACCCTCAATACTACTATGATAAAGAACCAAAATCTCCTACTATATTTTACTCTGAATTTAATACGCAGGACAATAAGAAAATAGCGTTTGTCGATGGTGATGGAAATCACCGAACGGCTTTAGCAAAAGTAATAAGAGCATTTGATAAAAGCTATACAAAAATATCTGGTATAACTAAGACCGAATATGTGATTGATTATAACTTAATGGAAAAGTTCTATCTCATAAAAAAAGAACTTGAGAAATATAATTATCAAGTTATAATCTCATCAAAGGAAAGAGATTTAATAGAAAATAAAGAAGAGAATTGGCTGATGTGGTTGTATAGTTACAATATTGAAATTATAGGAAAGAATGGAATCCAGGTTTATGATGACATAAACAAAATTGATATTATTAAGTATTTGCCATTTTTTAAAAAGATAAAGTATTTCTTAGGTTTAAGCGCTTAGAGGGTAGTAAGACTCTTTTTAAGAGAATATATCTTATGTTAAGTAAGTTGCAAAAAACAATAGGGGAGTCATAAACTCCCGTAAATTAATAATGCACCAATTAACATTATAACCGCACCGATAACTTCTGCAATTTTTGTGTCAAAATTCAGGTCTTTTTGATTGTATTGAAGTCATTTTTTTTCTCCTTTTTTTATATTACTTTATCTTTTTTGAATTTTTAACATACTCTTTTTTTTGGCTTTTTCATTTGTTCTTGCATAATATCTGCTTGTGGTAAGAATGTTTGAGTGTCCCAAAATCTCTTTTATTGTTTCCATATTTACATCTTCAGTCACCAGCAGCGAGGCGAATGTATGCCTGTAAGTATGCAGCCCGATTTTATTTTTATCTTTTATTCCAGCTTCTTTTAAAAGCTTTTTATTTGCCCTGTAAAGACCCTGGATTGTGCTTTTTTTATCGTTTTTAGTGGCAAAGAAATATTGGCTTTTTATGTTGTGTTTTTCTCTTAAATCCAGCATTTTTTTTATATAAGGCAAAAAAGCTATGTCTAAATAAAGAGGTCTTTGTTTATTGCCCTTTCCCGTAACTATCAGTTTAATTCCGTCTTCTTGTATATTTATGTCTTTTATCTGCAAAGATAAGCATTCATCCGCCCTCATTCCGGTATATCTTATAAAAAGAATACACAAAAGGTTTTTGTATTTGGAATATTCTTTTGTCTTATCAAGCAGTCTAAATAGAGTTCTGTCTATCTTCTCAAGCTCATCTTCTTCAAATACTGTTATCTCTTCCACCGGTTCTTTTAAAGGTTTTACATTTTCTATTTTATAATATGGGTCTATTCCCTCTTCGTTATGTTCTGCAATGTATTTTAAAAAGTTTTTAACTATTCTCATATAAAGATTTACGCTTTTTTCATTTAACCTGATTTTTAAATTTTGTAAAAAAGCATTAAATAAAAATTTGTTAAAATCCTCCCACCTTAACTCATCCAAGCCATTTTCACCCAACCCAAATTCCAAAAAAGAAAAAAACTCATTTAACGCTCGTTGATAAGTTTTAAAAGTATTTTCTGAATTGCTTTTTAGTTTCAATTCATCAAAATATCTTTTTTTCCATTCCAGCAATTCATTAAAAGTGCTTATTTTGTTCATTTTTTAAAATCCTTTATTTTTTTATTCTTAAAAAATTTAACTTTCTTGGAATTTTTTTATTTTAAACACTCTTTTAAGCAAAATTTTTCATTTTTTAACTCTGTTAATTAAATTATATCAAAAAGATATGAAATAATGATATATTATTTATACACTTTAAGCCTTATTTTACCCTATTTTTAAGAAAAAAACCGCTTATTTTGCCTAAATGTTATTTATACATTTGATTAAATAACATTTTTTTTACTATAATGACATATATAAAAAACGAAAAAAAGGAGAATAAATGGAAGAACGCAATACATTTCAAAATTTACAAAACGAAAAAGATGATGAAGAGAGATTAAAAGAAATTGCTGAAAAAATAATAAAAGAAAGACTATGTATTCCGTTTCAAAAAGATGAAATTAAAAAACTTGAAATTGCTTATAACTTTAAATATGATGCAAATAAAAGAAGTAAAATTGCAAAAATTATTCACGATAGAGTGATGAATGAAGTTGAAGAAATCTTAAAAGAAATGAAAGAAAAATTCTTTAAGGAGGAATAAATGAGTTATATTAATTTAATAAAAATAGAACCGAATTTCTATCTTCAAAAAAACGAAGTGGTTTCATTTGAAATCAATACTCAAGCAGCTAACAAATATGAGATAGTGATTTATCTAAAAAGCGGCCATATTATAAAACGGGGAGCTTATGATGTCGAAAAGGTAAAAGAATTCAAAAGAAAATTTGGATTTGAAGGATGATTAAAATACCAATTTCCCAGGCCAAAAAACTTGGATTTTCAATCCAAGGATATGAGTTTGATAAAAATTCAAAAGTTCCCATACCAGTTATTAAAAAAGCACAAAAAGCAAAAAAAAAGAAAAGAAGAAACAAAAAAATTGAGTATTTAATTATTGGCAATGTATATAAACTTAAATTAGAGGAGATGTGATGGTAAAAAAAAGAATTGATATGAGAAACGGTATTTCAAAATATCTTGACAAAGATGAAAAGATATTAAATGTTTATTTTTTAATAGAAGAAGAAAAATCAAATTTTTATCACTTATGCGCCCCTGTCGTTGTTACGAATAAAGCAGTTTATTTTGATTATAAAGGTTTTTATTCATTTGACAGTGTAGGAGCAAAAGGAGGAGGATTTCAAAACATTAAAGATTTGGTAAAAGATATAGCAAATTCGCAAAACAAAACCGATTTTAATATTTTATGCGTAAAAAATAAAGATTTGGACGCTTTGGAGAATACAAACAGGTTTGAAATTAAAAATATCCCCTATCCCGTTATATCCAATAAATGCGACAGGCTTGTTAAAGAAGCAAAAGGAATTTTAAACAATATTTTAGAGGGGAAATTATGAGAGTCTTGGTTAAAGAATTTAAAAACACTTTTATCCCGTTAAGGGATAACTATTTTCTTGAGCTTAAAACACAAAAAGTATATTCTATGTGCGGTTTTGACAATAATGAGGTGGTTTTGATAGAACCGAAGCTGTATGAGGAAAATTTTGAAAAAATTGCCCAAAAATTATTAAAAGTAATTGAGAAAATGGTTAAAGAAACTATATAATAAAATACTCCAAAAGGAGTTAGAAAATTTTTAGAAAAAGGAGTTAGAATGGCACAAAAAAAACTAAACATCAATCCAAATGCGTATAAAGCTAAAAAAATCCAGGTTGTAAGGGAAAATCCGGCAAACAGCGTGGTATATGTTTTTAATTCTCCGATTATAAGGGACAGATTTGCAAAAATTACGAGAGAGGCGGCATATATTAAAGAAGCCGTGATGGAACTCTGGGGATTTCAAATAGGAGATGAAGATAAAAAAGCAATTGAAGAAAAATTTAACAAAGTTTTAGAAACTGCAAGAAAAATTATTGAATTTACAAAAGAGTTCGGGGATGTGGATTATTCAAAGCTTCTTGCAACTGCCGTAAATACAAAAATAAGACTTATAAACAGGGTAAATTCTCCTATGGTTGAGGTGTTTGTAAGCAATGATGAGGATGAAGATATATTGTTTGAAGCCCTTATAAGAATTGATACATTTAATGATAGGATTAAAAGAAGCAATAAGGCAAAAGAATGGATTGAGCTTTTAAATGAATTTGAAAAAGCGTTAAAAGAGTTAAAAGACTTTACATTTAATATCTTTAAAGATAAAGTAAGGGCAAAATACCTCATCAAATGGACTTCGCTTAGAAACGAATTTAGAAGATTTTTAAAAGAAAACGCTGCAAAGCAGTAGTTTTTAGAAATTCTCTTCTTTTTTTCTTTTTGCTTTTGTATTTCATACCGATATCGGTATGAAATAAGTATAAATAAAAAAATCCCCAGCCCAAGGCTTGGGGTTAAATAAATCCTTTTGGAGTAGCGCTTTTAAGCGTTACCTCATACACAAAAGTATTGTTGTGCAAAAAAGACACAAACTTCCAAACTTTTCCATTTGGAGATACCACAAAATAGCTTGGGTCTGTGTGTGCAAAACTTCCCCATTCAAAATCATCCCAAAATCTATATTTATCGAGTTCCTCTTCTGTAAGAGGTCTCCATTTTGGGCGTGATTTTAAAAATGCTTCAAGTGCCGTATAGCCCTCTTCATTTACTTCAAATGTTTTATAGTCCATCTCTAACTCCCTTCTAAGTAGTTATGTAATTTTCAATAGTCTTACAAATGTCAGCGTCAAATTCCAAGTTACCGTATTCAATTACAAGACTTTCAATTAAGTCCTGTTTCAATCCGTAAAGGTCATTTACTTTTTTGGCAATATCTTCACCGCTTTCATTTGTAATAGAAATTGAAACCTCATCCGGGTCAATATTAACCTCGTATCCACAACCCACCTCGTGGGTTATAGTTCCATTAATATTGTAAAGTTCTATTTCTATATCTATTTCTCCACAATAATGGGAAATACTCTCGTTGCTTACTTGATAAGTAGTCTTAATTATTTCAATCATTACTAACTCCTTTCTAAAAATCTCAAGCGGCGCTGACCACTTTTTTTTTCAAATGTGCAACTATGTTATCTACGACCTTTCCCGCCTCTTTAATAGCTTTTTCAAACTCTTTGTCACTTAAAAGCTCACCCCAGCTTTTCAAGTATCCGGCGTGTCTTTCAAGCGGGTATTCAATATTGAGAATATTGCATAACACGGCGGCGCTTGTTTCGGCCACAACTTCGTTAAAAGCATAAGTTTTGGTGGTTTTTGCGTTGTCAGCGTCCATAAGACCTATTTTCCAATGGGTATAATGAGAAAATTCGTGAAGCAATGCTGCCAAAAAAGCATCTTGATTTACAAAGTCAGCCACTTTAGGCATTAAAATTTTTTTCTCACCTACTATCCAGGCCGGGTCGCCGTAAGTAATTGTTACCTCATCTTTTATTCTTTCAAAGATTCCCCTTTTTGAAAGTTCCAAAGTTTCTTCTTTTGGTATTTCAATTCCCTCTATGTCTTCTATATTAAAAACAATGTATCTTTTTAAAAGAGGGATAGTTTTTTTAACTTTTACAGTTTCAGTTCTAATTACTTCATTTCCGTTTTCATCAATATCTACGACTTCTTTTTCTATTTTTTTTTCAATCTCATAAGGTTTATAAAAAAAGATTGGATAACCCTTTGAGCCTTTTTTTAATTTGTAGCCTCTGTCTTTAATTTGTTTAAAAGTGGCAAAATAAGGCTCTTTGTGTTCTCCCCTAAATGCCATAAGCATAGAGAGGTTAAGCTGGTTTAATACCGAGTAAGAGGTTTTTCCAAAAAAGTTTCTTATACCAATAACCCAATCTTTTACCCATTTTGGGTTTGTAAGCATTACTTCTTTAAGCTCGCTGATAGTTTTTTGATATTCTTTTCTAATTTCTGATAATTTACTCATAACTAACTCCTTTCAAATGTTTTTTTAAATTCAGTATATGTAGAATGTTTTATTACTTCAAAATCTCCGTAAAATTTTTTAGCTTCCTCATATACCTTTTTTACAAATTTATTTGCAATATCAAGTCCGTATGTATAGGCTATATCCTGTATTAAAAATACAGAAAAGCCTTTTAACATTTCGTTACGAGGTTTTTCTAAATTCCATTTTGGAAACATTACTAACTCCTTTCTAATAATCTTTTAATTTATCTTGTTTTAGATTTGTGTCAGTGATTTTTGAATATTTTAAGGATGCCAAGCCCAAGGCTTTGGCTAATAGCTAATTTTATACTGCTTCTGTAAGTTTCTTATACCAAACTTTTTTTTCTTTACTAAATTTAAACCCTAATTTTTTCAAAACTTCTCTGTTTTGATAGATTGCACCTTTAACTTTTTCAACCGCTTTTACATATCCATCTTTTTCAATTAACTCAATTCCCAATGCTTCAAGAGATTTTTCATCTGCTTCATCAGATTGTTTTTGCGGTTGAGGTTTTTGGGTTTGTTTTTGAGATTTTTGAGGCTCTGGATATTTATTACTTGCGTCTGTATCTTCTTCTGAAGAGATACCAAACGCATTGCTTAATGAGTATCTTCTAAGGTATGTAATAGCCGCTCCAAGAGATTGGTAAGCATTCATACCTTTTAGTTCTGTGTATGGAGCTTCTACTTCACTGATAAGATATTCGCCGCTTGAATGTAAAAGCATTGTTTCTACTTTTACAATTCCATCTTCTATTTTTTGAGATTGAAAAATAGAGATACTATGTTGTGCGGCAATAGGTCTTACGACTTTTAATACCTCATCAAGTGAAGCGTATTTATATCCAAACCCCTCTGAGTTTTTTGTAACATCTTTTACTTCTGCCATTACTTTAACTAAATCTGCGCTAATTTTACTAATTGTTTCACTCATTCTCATTTCTAACTCCTTTCTAAGTATTAAATAAATACACTAAATAACAGGCCTCAAAACGCATTTAAGCGTTCTTGGACTTGTTTGAATTTAAAAATTCCGTAAATAACCATTCCTGCTCCAATAAGTGCTAATTCCATTTCTAACTCCTTTCTAATAATCTTTTATGCTTTTAATTAAAATTTAAGTTGATTGCCATTAAGGTCATATGGTGTTCCGTTCACAATTACCAAATCTCCATCAACATATTGTTTTATAAGTTCATTTGGTATTCCAGCTTTTTTCGCTTTATCAGTCACCAGCAATTTCCATTCTGCTTCATCAATTCCTACAAAAGTTACTTCTGCATCAATATTTTCTAACATTTCAAAATATGTCATACTAACTCCTTTTAAATTAATTTTTTTATTTTTTTTAACAACTAAAAATCATTGCAATGATTTTTTGGAAATTTAAGATTTAAGAAGACTAACTCCATTCCAAAGCCCCGGGGAAGAGGGCATACTCCACCCCTTTACTGCCATCGGCTTTTAAAAAAAGCCGTGACAGCCTTCTCGGGTTCCCCGAGGCTTTATCAAGTATCCCGGGCGGGATACTGACTAAACCCCCACCTTCGACAGGTTTTGCCTGCCGTGCATCGGGACGCAGGGGGGATGCGTTCGCTCACCCGATACACTTTAGCTCTTCACCCGAGCGTTAGGGTATTGAAGAGACAGCCGCAAAGCGGTAAATGTAATTTTATTTTAACAAATCTTATTTATTTTTTCAAATCATCCCTAAACATTGTTATATCAAACGGTTCGTTGAATGGTATATTGTATTTCTCTGATAGTTTTTTGAAAGTCTCGCTTAAGTTTATCGTTAGTTTTTTAAATCCATTTAAAACTTTAGACTTTTCTTCATCAGGAATATCACTTTTTTTAACTCTATCAAGAAAAAAATCAATCTCAATCAAAAGGTCATATAAAGGTATTGTGGTTGCGGTTTTTGGTAAAAAAAATTTAGTTTTACTTTTCTTAAGAATATCAAGTCTTTTTTTTTGACCTTTTCTCATCTTTTTTTCCTTTTACTATTTTTTATTTTTTTATTAAGAACAACGCGTATAAACGCAGTGACACTCAGTCCTTCTTCTTCCGCAAGCTTTTTGATTTCTTCGTATGTATTTTGTTCAATTCTTATATGAAGTTCTTTCCAAATTTTAGCCATATTGCCACTCCTATTAAAATTAATATTATATATGCCCAACCGGATGAAAAAGCAATCTTTAAATCCGTTTTTGAAGGGATTGCGTTTGTAATAAAAATCCATTCAAGGATAAAAAATGTCTCTAAATCTATAAAACTTTTAATTTCCCAGTTCTTTGCTAAAAAAAATCCTGCCAAAAGCCACAAAAGCGGTGCAAAACCAATAAAAAAAGCCGTTAAGCCGTTTATATAGCTTTTAACACTGCCAAAAGTGTAATAAATAACTCCTCCTTTTTCTATCTTTTTTGGTATCAAATATATACCTTCGGGACGACCTCCGAGTATTAACGCCACGATATAATGAGCAAGTTCGTGGGGTAAAGTCGTAAATAATCCCATAAGCATTACTAAAAACATATTTTTAGAATATAAAATCCTATCTTTTATCTTTTCTAAGAATATAATTGTTAAAAGAGAAAAAAAGAGCCACTCATAATACATTTAAACTTCCACTTATTATAAAGAATACAAATATATTTAATATTACCAATAACGCAACTATTATATGTTCAATCAGGGAATTTGTGTAAAACGCTAATTTTTTTGGTAATAAAGTGTATTTTTTATTATAAGGGTAAAACAACGGAACTCCCCCTTTGGTTAACATATCGCCAATAAGATGCATAAACACTCCAAATGCCATACCAATCAAAAATATATTCTTTAAAAGAATACCCGGCAATAAAAATATAAAAACAAACCAGATAGAATGAGTAATGGTCCTATGTTTTATTCCAAGCAATTTTAAAGGAATTGAGAGATAAGGGAATTTTAAACCAATATAACTCCTCGGCTCGTCAATGTCTGGAAGCAAACTTCCAATTGCTGCGCCTGATAAAAATATAATCTGGGCTTCATTGTTTAAACTTGTAAAAGCTATAATTTCGGCCGGCAATATCGCTAAAAAAAAATGTCCTTTCGCCGTCATTCTATTTCCTCCACTGATACTCCTTCACATTCGTAATTTCCTAAAAAGTCGGGCTTAATTTTTACTAATAAAAGCTCGTATTCACTGTCTTGGAAAGATACCTTAAATTTCCCGGGCTTTTCATTTAGGCCAAGCTTGTTCGCATAAGGTAAACTTATATACAAATATCCGCCATTTACGAATAAAAGTTCCTCTAAATCAACTCCTCTTATTGTTTTTTTTATTTTACAGGGCTCTTCTTCTAATATTCTTTTTAAATCAAAGACCTCATCCTCTTCATCACCAAATATATCTTCCATATCCAAATCAAATATATCATCCTCAGGTATATCATTTTCTTTTTCCTGAATTTCTATCCTGGATTGTTTCTCTTCCGGTTTTTCTTCTGGGAGTTTTTCAACTTTTTTATCTTCTTTATTTTTATTTATTTTATTATTAATTAACCATTTTTGTATCTCTTTTTCTCGCGCTTTCTTGTCAGCTTTTATAAGCATTTCAAGTATATAGTTATTTTTAGGCTTTACCGCACCGTGATGAAATTCAACTGCTTCAATTACTTCTTTTGAAAAATCCGGGTATTTTTCACGAAGAAAAAGAGCACTTATTACATTATGAGGAGCTGTTCTGAATAATTCCGATGTTATTTTGTTAGAATAATTTTGAATTGATTTAAGTTTGCCAATGTCGTGCGCTAAAGCAGCTATTATCGCTCTTTCAAAATACAACCCTGCCTCTTCTTTTTGCTCGACAATTTCAATAATTTCCTCCACAACATCCATTGTGTGTTCATATAAACTATATTCGCTTAAAATATCATAACTTGTTTTATTGCCCACAACTAAATCTTTGTAATCTTTTGTATTGCTATCATTCTTAAACCAGCTCGCAACGCTGCTTGCCGGGTTTTTTTCAAGAAGTTCAATTAAGTTTTTAATTATTTCTATTCCTTTTTCTCCAAAATATTCTCTTTTTTCATTTATATATTCAAATAGTTTTTTACTTCTTTCTTTTTGAAAATTCGGGATAATTATTTTTACTTCTTCTTTGTTTGTTTTTGTAGGCTGTGAAAATTCAGCTCTTACAGCTTGTTTATACTCTTCTGCTTCAAGCCAAATTTTCGCAATATCGGCTAAATCCACTTCTTGCAAGGCACAATTCTTTCTTTTTTTTATTTTGTTTTCCTGGTAAAAATATATAACTAAAAACATTAATACTACAAAAATTCCATATAATCCCACCTCTTTTCGATAAAAAAAAACCAGGCTTGACAATACCTGTGGATTATAAAAAATTGTTAAGTCTATATAACCGGTCGCTTTGAAAAAAGCGTATTCAACTATAAAAGCAGTTAAGAATAAAAAAGCAACGATATACCAAATCATTTTATTTCTCCAGTCGCTAAAGCGTTAGGCATTTTAATTATAACTTCAGTAGGTTCGACCCGTGCTGTTTTACCTTTAAATTCGCCTTCAAATCCGAAATAAAAAAATTCTCGCTTTTTAAGCCTTAACACATCCTCCGGTTTTATTGCGAAATCCTCAACTTCTCTTGTCATTACCCTACCATCAGTGTCTAAAATGGGTGAGTATGTCCTGATTTTACCGCCGTAAGAACTTATAATTCGTGCGCTTTCTTCTTCATTAAGCCTCATAATTATTTTTGTTGAAGTTAAATCCATAAGTCTTCTTGCACTATCTTCTCCAATTTGAGCTATCATATCAGCAGGCGATTGAGTAATAAAATGAACCGCTACATTTGCCCCTCTCCCCTGAGCCGGGATTGTCTCAATTCCTCTATATACCGCACTCGCTGCTTCGTCAATAAATATATTTAATCTATGCGTATATTTTTTCCCTGAACTATACACTCTCCCAATACTGCTCTGTATCATAGATAAGGTAACTTTATTTAATATTGGCGCAGTTTCCCTACTTAATAAACTTCCCGTCATCACATATAAAATTATTGGCTCATCGCGTTCAAGTTTGTCAAT
>JAMOSZ010000022.1 GCA_027062625.1 Nautiliaceae bacterium | reverse complement strand
TTTTTTGCAATAAGCATCGCAGGATCTCCTGGGCGTCTTGGAGCAGGAATTACTTTAAAATCAACTCCACTTACCTTTTTCATAGTATCAATTACTTCTTTAACACTCGCACCTCTTCCATACCCAACATTAAAAACATCACTCTTATTATTTTCAAGATATTCAAGTGCTTTAATATGAGCATCTGATAAATCACTAACGTGAATATAATCCCTTATTGCAGTTCCATCTGGGGTTGGATAATCAGTCCCAAAAATATATATCTTATCTCTCTTACCAGCCGCACACTCAGCCGCTACTTTAATTAAATGGGTAGCATCTTTTGTCTTTTGACCAATTTTTAAATCTGGACTCGCTCCTGCAACATTAAAATATCTTAAAATAACATACTTAAAATTAGGATTTGCTTTAAAAATCCCTCTTATCTCATCCCAATTACTCAAATTAGCTTTTATAAATTTAAAAGGTCTAACCTCTTGCAAAGTATCAATTATTGATTTAAAACCAGTTGATAAGTTATCAATAATTGTGATTTTATGATCACTATTTTCTAAAAGCAACTTTACTACATGCGACCCAATATACCCAGCCCCTCCCGTTATTAAAATATGCATATTAATCCTTTTAATATAAACTATTAATAACTTAATTCTTAGTATAAGCAAACAGTTTAACAAAATTTATAGAAAAATTCAAACTACACTGAATGTGTTTGAAAAAAGCAAAGAGTAATAAAAAATAACTAAATACTAAATAAAGTAAAAGTTAAGAATTAATTTAAAAATAAAAAACATCAACAACTTTTTTTACCTCTATTAAAGGCTATATACTTTATCATAACTTGAACAATAAACTTTAAAATTAATAAATATGATTTTTTTTTAAATAATTTTTTTAATACATATTTTACTTGGCTAATACCTTCTCCCATATTCATATATTTATTTAAATAAGGATGCATACAAAAAAATCTTCCAATTTCAAAATATCTATTATAAATTTCTTTAAAATTATAAAGGTGAGAATGACAAACTTTAGCATTAGCAGCATATCCTATAAAATATCCATCCATTATACATCTATAAGCAAATTCCATATCTTCGCTAACATTAACTTTTTTAAAACCTTTTTTGAATCTAAAATAATTCGCTTCATACATACAACAACTATTAGAAGTAAAAAAAGTTTTAATTCCTAATTTATTAACATCATCTAAGGATTTTATAAAAGTATTAACAGGATAATTAAATTCCCTAGAAAAATATTCAATTTCATCACTAAAATCGTAAGGAATATGTCTAGCATATACAATCTTTACTTTTTCTTCAAACATTTTTAACATATTTTCAACTAAAAATTCATCACATGGAATTGCATCCTGAGTTAAAAAAAGATAATATTTATATTTATCAAATTTTAAAACTTCATTTCTAGTTAATCCATGATTAAAATTATTTTTAGAGATAATCTTATAATTTATATGCTTCTCTCTCAAAATTTCTAATGTTTTATCAGTAGAGCCTGAATCAACTACAAAAATATCAGGTTTAATAGTTTGTTTTCTTAACATATCAATTTGTCTTGAAATAAATTTTTGGGCATTTAAGGTAGGGATAAAAACTAATACTTTCATATCTTAATCATTAATCCAATATTTCTTATTATACCATGTTTAAAAAAATCATATTTTAGCAATGTTTTCCTCTTTTCTAAAAAATTTTTATTAGGTAAATCTATAAATTCTTCTAACAAAATCTTTTGATTTAAAGAAAAATCATAAAAATAAGTATTATAAAAAACAGCAGCTTGTCTAAATAAATTATTTAAAGAATTACTAAATAACTTTTTAAAAATAAAATGTATATCAAACTTAGTTGCTCCTACATTATTCTGAGAATGTTGTCTATATAAAATGGAAGAATAATTTACATATTCTATCTTTCCAAATGCAGAAGCAACTAATGAAATCCACCAATCATGCATAATTGATTCATTTGGAATAGTCACTATTTTCTCAGCAAGAGGTCTATTAATTATCATACTACATCCAGTAACTGTATTTTGCATAAGCATGTTATTTAATTTATTTTTCATCGGATTTATAGATTGATAATGCCAAAAAGAATCATCAATAACTCTTAAATTTTTATCTACAACTTCTAAATCCGTATGCAAAAGAAAGGGAGTTTTTTTATATTTTATTTTCTGAAAAGAAATCTCAACCTTATTCATTTTCCAAACATCATCCTGATCACAAAACATAAAATAATCAATATTTTCTTTTAAAGCAGTTTTTAAAAGAATTTCAAAGCTTTTTTTTATTCCATAGTTATTATTGTCCTCTAATAAATAAATTTTACCTGTAGACAAATAATTTTTTAAAATATTTAAAGTATTATCACTTGAACCATCATCTCTTACAATAATCACAAAATCTTTATATGTTTGTAAAAATAAAGACTCCAAAAGAGCTTTTAAATATTTTTCTCCGTTATATGTAGATAAAAGAATTGCTATTTTTCCCACCAATATGCTCTTTTCATTAAAACTTGATGAATTCTATTTACTCTATGTCTAAAAGTATGATTATTTTTTACTATATTCATAGCGTTAATAGCTTTTTTTTCTCTTTCAGATTCGTTATTAAGATAAAATTCTATTTTCTTATGTAAATCATCCTTATTAACATAAGTCTCTATACAATCTCCAAAAATTTCTTTAAGCCCCATTACGTTATCACTAATTATAAAACTTCCACACGCACTTGCATCAAAAATTCTATTAGAAATGAACCCTTTTTCCCTCATATCTTCCCAATGATCGTTTAAAACAATTTTTGCTCTATTATAATATTTATATAACTCACTATTTTCTATATATACCGCTTTTATATACTTATTATCTATAAAATTTTCCCAATCTTTCCCATAAATATGTACATCATATTTACAAGGAAGCAAATCTTTAATGATTTTACGAAATACTTTCCTAGAATTTCCTACAAATAAAATATCTATATCTTTTTGAATATCTATTTTTTTAAATAATTCATCATCAGTACATTGCAATAAACATTCAACTTCAACTGATAAAAAATCTTTTAATTTATTTGCCCATAAAGAGGACGCAACAAAGACTAAATCATAACTATTGTATTCATCTATGTCAATTTTATCTGGATGAGAAATATTCCACATTATATTAAAATGATGAGGTTTTAAAGAATATTTGCTCAATCCTCTTAGCACTAATACATTATCAAAATCTTCATCCTCTCTATCCCATTCAGACAAAACTTGTAACACCACTTTATAATTTAATTTCTCAAATTCTTTCTTCAAAGATTTTGCAAAATGATAATCTCCCCACTCTCTAACAACTTTCCAATTAGGAGTTGGTATTTTAATTACAATTGATTTTTTTATAAATTTATCTTCTAAAATTTTTATAAAATCTTCAGCTCTTTTTTTATAAGTATGTTCTTTTAAAACAATTTTCTTTAAAAAATCAACCTTTTTCTTTCTTTCTTCTTCATTTGTCAAATAAAATTCTATCAAATTTTCTAATTCTTCTTGTGATTCATAATAAGGTAATTCTCCATTAAAAATTTCTAAGGAACCCAATTTTCCATTAGTAATTACTAATACCCCAGCTCCTAAAGCATCAAAAACTCTGCTATTTACCGAACCATATGGTTTAGTTACTCTATTAGCATCATCAATTACCAACTTAGTATTAGAATACACTTTTGGAATTTCGTTATAAGAGACAAACCCCTTATGGTAATTTTTAAATTTTTTAATTTTTTCCCAATTTTTTCCGTAAATATGAAACTTAAATTTAATCTTCTGAGGATTTAAAAATTCTATAATTTCTCTTTTGTCATTCCAATAACTACCCGTAAAACAATAATCACATTTAAAAAAGTCATCTCTTTCTTTTATAGAAAATCTATCTGGATTAGTAGCTAACGGATATAAAATAGCTTCTTTATTAGAAGCTTTTCTTATAAAATCACATGCGCTTTTCCCTGAGGCCAATACAATATCATATTTATTAAAAGAAGGATTTTTAACCCATCTATCAAACCAATTTCTAGCCCATGCAACCGTGATTATTTTTTTATTTTTTAGTGGTATTTTATTTAAATCATATTTGTCTAACAATACAAACAATACATCAATATCATCTTTAAAAGTATACCACTCGTTGTGTTTTAAACTAAAAAAACTTACTTTCCAACCTAACTTTTTAAACTCCTCAGCAAGTTCGAGTGCTGTAAAATAATCACCTTCTGCTACATTTTCGCCTTTATTACTTACAATAAAGCCTACATGCATTCTTGAACAAAAAAGCTCTCTTCCATTAATCTTATCATCCCAATAGTGTTTCTTTATATAAAGATGCCATTTTCTTTTAAAATACTTAATATTATTTAACCTTCTTTTTACAATCTCTTTATTTTTATCTTTATGTTGAGTACCGAATTCATAATGATAAAGTTTAGATGTAGGGACATAAACATTATCATAACCTTTTGAAAAAATTTTTAACCCTAAATCCACATCTTCATATCCATAGATATAATTCTCATCAAATCCACCTACTTCTTCAAAAACTTTTTTAGGAACCAATAAACATGCCGCAGTTAAACATGCTCGTTTTTCTTTTTTATTGTAACTATCGATATCCTCTCCCATCCCCATATTATAGGGTCTATAAAAATCACCCTCATACCTAAATCTTATACCCACGTGTTGCAATTTGCAACTATTTTTAAAACCCTTCTTTCCAGGATAAATAAGTTTAGAACCGGCACTGCCAAGTTTTGGATTGTTTAAATATTCCTTCACCAACTCGCAAAGCCAACCTTTCATTGGCTTTGTATCGTTATTTAAAAATAACAAAAGCTCACCCTTTGCCAATTTAACTGCTTCATTATTTGCTTTTGAAAAAGTTTCATTAAATGAATTCTCTATAATTTTTATTGGCAGTTCCTTTTGTTTTTGTTTTAAGTATTTTAAAGTATCATCCTCTGAAGCATTATCAACTATAATTAATTCATAATTTTTATATAAAGTATTTTTTTGAATGGCTTCCAAAAGAGTTTGCATATAATTTAAACCGTTTCTTGTCAAAATTATTATTGAAACTAGCGGAAATTTATCTAAATTCATTTCATAATCATTATCTTCATCAATACAATCTTCTATTTCATTTATATTTAAACAGTTGTTTTTCAAATAATGAACAAAAGGATTGCAATTCTTTAAAGAATATTTTTTCATATAACTCTTGATATCAAAATCTTTATTAGGCTTTCTTCCTTCTTTCCATCCGTATCTGACAAAATGCCATAAAGGGTCAATATCATTTTTTCTTACGTCTTCATAAGTGAAAATATAATATTTACTATCAAACTTTCCACTTTTTTTTATATAAAAATAATCCATTAAATCTTTTATCAATCTCATATTTTACCTTTCAGCTTTTTGGCAATTTTCCTTAAAATCCTCGTTATTTTCCAACTATTGCTCATATAATACATATATATTTCATTTTTATATTTCGTATTTAAATGATTTAGTTTTGTTATTTCTTTTTCTTTATTTGCCAAAATCTGTTTTAAATGTAAAACTTCCGTTTTATATTTATTTATCAGTTCATTTTTCTCTTCTATTGCTTTTCTTTGCTTTTTTATCAATTCGTTTTTCTCTTCTATTGCTTTTTTTTGCTTTTTTATCTTTTTATCTTTTTCAGACGATAGTTTTTTCAATGCATCATATTCCTTTAACAGTTTTTCATATTTACCAGTCAACATCTGATTGGTTATATTTTTATATTTATTTAAGTTTTTAATAGAAAACAAAAAATCCACATGCTTATCAAATATCACTTTTTCAGAAAATTCATTTAAACGAAATCTATAATATTCTAAATCAAACAAAACAGTATAGGGAATTAAATAATTAATCATATAAAAATTTAAAAACTCCTTTAAATTACTTGGCAATTTTGCAGGAATGTCTTTTGAAACTATAAAAGAATAAGAAGAATCTCCTTTCGCACAAACAGGAGTCTCAAACAATAATGCCTCAGCTCCAATGCTTGAATTAATAGTCATAATTTGTTGAGATTTTTTTATAAATTCTATACTATTAGCTGAGTCATCTATTACTCCTAATTTATCAATAACATTAAATAATCCAAGAGGATGCTGTCTAATTAAAATTTCATCTTTTTCATAATAAAATCTTGCCTCGTTAATTAATTTAAGTGTATTATATCCATTTGAATAAGCCAAAATATTAGAATCATCTTCAACCTGTAAAGCAATACCCAATTTATATTTTTTTTCAAACTCATATATAATATTTTCATTTAAAAACAAATTTCTTAATTCATCTATTTCAAACAGATTAATATTCTCTTTTAAAAAATTTTTAAATCTTTTTTCACTTTCCGTATTCCCATTAACTCCGCTAAAATCAAAATAAGCCGTTTGTATATATAATGGTTTTCGAAACGGCCCAAGTTCGTTATGTATGACCTTTATTCCAAATTCCATAGCCGCTTTATTCAAACTAGGTGAATTTGCCCAGGTGATAATGCCCTCTATATTTTCAAAAGAAGAGAGAACTTTTTTAATTTCCTTAACAAGTGGTTCGTATTCGTTTGTTAGTAAAAATTTATATATTTCAAGCCTGTTTTTAAATTTATTTTCAAGTTCTTGAAAAATTTTTAAATCTATTTCATATTTGTTATATTCTTTTATTTTATCAAACGAAGGGATTTTGTATTCGTTTTTAAATTGAGGATAATCTTTAAATTCATCCCTCTCTTTGTAATACTCTGGGTTTTTAAAGTAATCACTGCTTCCAATAAAAAAGACATCATCCTTTTTAAAATGCATCAGCTGCTTATAAAAAACCCATAAAAACGGTGCTTTTTTATTTCTTATCGGATAAGGTTCTAAAAAAGAGACAAACATATCAATCCTTTATTACTTCTATTGGCGAATACAAAAACCCAACCTGCCTTCTTGAAGAAGTTATTTTTATTTTTTTTATCGGCCATCTCTGATCCAATTCTTCCCTTTTTCCGTCAAGTCTTGCCAAGCCTGCAAAAACTAGATATTCCCCTTGATTTATATTCAATCTGAATTTATATGAAATTTTATTATAACCTTTTTTCAATTCAAAGAGTCTGCCTGTTGCAAACAGATTATTATCACCCCAAATATCCGAAGTGTTCTTATTTCTAATAGAAACGCCTAATACTACTTTATCTATATCCTCTTTCGCATAAATTAGAAAATTAAAATAAACCCACTCTCCGCTTTCGAGTACAACAAGGTCATTTTCAAAATCTCTCTTATCAGATATGGTTAAATTATTTATTAACGCCCTAAAACTTCCAAATCTCTTTTCCCCTATTTCTTTATTGGGTTTTGTCGAAATGTCAATATTTTTAACTTTTTTAGTGTCTGCTTTTTTATCACTTACACCTCTTGCGTATTTTTCATATTCCGCCACAACATCTTTTACATTATAAGAATCTTTGATTAATTCCCCCTCTTTTAAAAATATAGCCCTGTTGCAGTTATTTAAAACCTGTCCCATCGAATGGGTTACAAACAGTATCGTTACTCCTTTTTCCTTAAATTCTTTAAACTTTTCAAAACATTTATACTGAAAAGATATATCCCCCACGCTCAAAGCTTCGTCCACTATTAAAATTTCAGGTTCAACATTAATCGCCACAGCAAAAGCAAGCCTTGAAAACATCCCACTACTATAAGTTTTAACGGGCTGGTAAATAAAATCTCCTATATCTGCAAAAGCTATTATCTCATCTATTTTTTTTTTCATTTCCTTTTTTTCAATCCCCATCAATGCCCCGTAAAGATAAATATTTTCAATTCCATTAAGTTCAGGATGAAATCCAGTGCCAAGTTCCAAAAGTGCGGAAATTTTACCGTTTACCAAAACTTTACCGCTTGTTTGTTTTAATACGCCCGTTATTATTTTCAAAAGAGTTGATTTGCCGCTTCCGTTTTTTCCTATAATTCCAACAACTTCGCCTCTTTTTATTTCAAAACTCACATTTTTAAGTGCATAAAACTCTTTATGGTATTTTTTCCCAAATGGATTAAGTGCTTCTTTTACCCTATCTATTGGAGATTTGTATAAAGGATATATTTTTGTTAAGTTTTTCACCTCTATTGCTGTATTTTGCATTTAAACCACATCTCCAAAATGCTCTTTTAATCTTTTAAAAATAATTAAACCTATAATAAGTAAACATAATGTTATTAGCCAAAATATAAAAGTCGTTTTTTTTTCAAAAAACCAAACCTTATAAAGCAAAGCATCTCTAAATCCTTCAATAACATAATATACAGGATTTAAATCAAAAATCCACCTATATTTTTCCGGTATAAGCTTAATTGACCAAAAAATTGGCGTAACCCACATACCAAATCTCACCAATACAGCAACGATTTCGCTTATATCTTTAATAAAAAGCACCAAAGAGGATGTAATAAGAGATATAGCAAACAAAAAAACCACTAAACAAAACAGATAATAAATTATTTGAAGATTATAAAGATTATAATCATAGCCATAATATTTATATAAAACCAGCAAAAAAAGTATTAAAACCGAGTATATTATCAAATTTGAAATAATTTTGATAACCGGCAGATAAATCGGGTTAAATCTAGTCTTTTTAATTAAAAAAGATTTTGCTTTTATAGAATTAGTTGCTTGCATAAAAGCATCGGCAAAATAAAACCAAGGAATAATTCCAGCTAAATACCAAAGCCCATATGGATATCCATCCACATCATCTCTTTTAAACCCGTACTGAAAAACTATCCACATTACTATAATTGTTATAAGTGGAACAAAAAAACTCCAAAATATTCCCAACAACGAACCTAAATTTTTTTCTTTTATATCCTGCTTTAAAAGCTCAAAAAAAACACTGTATTTCATAGATAAATTATATCAAATATTTAGGACGTTTTGCTAAAATAGGCCTTTCAAAATATTTATAAATCAATGAGGCAAACACTATATTTATAACATAAAACAAAATTAATATAACAACAGAGAAAAAGAATGAATGATATTTATGCGTTAAGCGAATCATAGGTAAAAGAAACAAAAAATGCATAAGATAGATTGAATAAGAATATAGCGCACCATAATACCATATTTTTAAACTGCTTTTGAAATTAAAATAAAGATATATCATAATCGGAGCTAAAACAAGCGATGTCAGCTGAAACATAAAAGCTTTGCTAAAAAAATCCCTATCAAGCCCAGGTTGAAGCTTATACCAATACCACACACACAAAAGAAAAAGCAAAAACAAAGAAATGTAAAAAGGTTTCTTTTTTGCAAAATAATTAAATATATCCGTTTTATAATTTTTAAGATAAGCAAAAAAAACGCCAACAATAAGTGAATCAAATCTTAAAAATATATTTTTTCTAATATCAGTCCATGTAAGGGAGGGATATTTATAGACAATATATGCTTTCAAAACTCCTACAAATATAAAAACAAAAAGTAGCGGCAAGAATTTGTAATCTTTAAATTTAAAAGAAAGCAGCAATACTGCTGGTATAAGCAGATAAAACCACTCTTCAACACTTAAACTCCACGAAACCGCAAAAAACTTGATAGCCTGCGGATCAAAATTTTGCAAAAAGAAAATATGAAGATAGGGAAAATAATCCTTATGAAAGTAGAAATGATAAAATAAAACATAAATAAATAAGAAAAAATAATAAAGAGGAAGTGTCCTAAACCATCGTCTTAAATAAAAAACTTTTAAATTGTAAAAATGATTTTTTGAATTTATCACATACCTATAAAGCTGATCGCCTATCAAAAATCCGCTCAATACAAAAAAAAACTCAACGCCTAAATACCCTCCTATACTCAAATACCATATATTGAAATTTTCAAAATGAAAACAGGTAAAAAAATGACGAGTATGTGAGATTAAAACGAGTAAAATCGCAAGAGTTCTAAAAAAATCTAAACCGTTATTTCTTTTTTG
>JAMOSZ010000021.1 GCA_027062625.1 Nautiliaceae bacterium | reverse complement strand
GATGAAAGCATATTAAGAAAGATAAAAGAGATAGAAAGCAAAATAAACTCCTTAAAAAATGAATTAAAAACAGCAGTGAACTTAAATGAAAAAGTGGAAATCAATATGAAAATTCATAAATTGAAAGAGGAGCTAAATAGGTTAAAGAACGAAAAATAAATAAAAGGAACCATTATGTCAGTATGGATTGAAGAATATGAAAAAGTATTAAATAAATTAGAAGAAATAAAAGAAGAAATCGATAGTATTGATTGTAAACACGATGAGGATTGTTTAAGGATGAAAAAAGTTTTTAGTATTCATTATAAGACCTTAAAAAACTTAGACCCAGAACTTGTTTCTTTAAGAAATATCTATAATTTAATACATACAGGAACAAAACAACTATATGGAACTTCTTATAGTTTTCAAGGATATTTATCCCAATTATTAGATAATATAAAAAAAATGAACTTTGCAAAAGCAAATGATATTTTAGACAATATTGTTAATATTCTTAAACCTTATGTTTTATATAAAGAAGGATTTGAAGACCCATTAGTAGAAAGTGTAAAAATTTACAAAAATGAATTAGAAAAATATTTAGATGAATTAAAACAAATAGAAGAGGAAGAAAAAAATTTAAAAGAAATAATTGATAAAATCTATGAATATGAAAATGAGTTGTTTATAGATGATGAAGAAAAAGATTCAATTAAAACAAAAATTGAAACTATATTAAAAGATATTGAAAATAAACAGGAGAAAATCTATGAATTTTATAACAAATTATTTGAAGGTGACGAAAATAACCAATCAATTGAAATATCTATTAATGAATTATTTAATGATATTAAAGCTATTAAATCTAAAAGCCAAGAATTAGAAGAAGAAATAGAAAAAATCTTATCAAATACTCAAAATACAACAAGAGAATTGAAAAGATTTTATGACGAAGTTTTTGGAGAAGTGAATGAAGGAACAGGTGAAAGAGATGGAGGATTAAAACAAGAAATTGAAAAAAGAAAAAAAGAATTGGATGATTTAAAAAAAGAATATGAACATTTTAAAGAAAATCAAGAAAAAAGATATCAAGCTTTATATGAAAAAATAGAAAGTTTATTGCCTGGGGCAGTTAGTGCAGGTTTAGCAGAAGCATATCAAGAGAAAAGAAAGAAGTTTGAAAAACAAACTGTGTTTTGGAGTGGAATTTTTATCGTTGCAATGATAGGTTTGTTTATAGGAGGATTTAAAGTTATTAGTAATGAGACAAATTCATTAAAAGACACATTTTTGCATTTATTAAAATATTCACCTTTATATTTACCAGCTATTTGGTTAGCAATATATGCAGGTAAAAGAAGAAACGAAAATATGAGATTAGAGCAAAAATATGCTCATAAAGAAGCAGTAGCAAAATCTTATATTAGTTACAAAAAACAAATAGAGGAATTACAAGAAGAAAAGGATGCACTTGTAGCAAATTTATTAAAAACTTCTACTTATATAATTGCAGAAGACCCAAGTTATGTATTAGATAAAGACAATAATGAACACCATCCGTTGGTAGAATTATTAAATAAGTTAAATTTTTTTGATAAAACTAAAAATAAAGAAGAAAACAATACAAAGGACAGCAAATGAAAAAACTTGATAAAAATAGTTTAGATTTAGTAAAAGAGAATATTGAAAAATTAAAAGAAATTTTTCCGGATGTTTTTACGGAAGATAAAATTGATTTTGAAAAGTTAAGGGAAAATTTAGGAGAGTTTATAGAAGAAAGTGATGAGAAGTATCAATTTACTTGGTTTGGCAAGAGAAAAGCAAATAAGATAGCACTTACTCCTACAAATGCAACGCTTAGACCAGATAAAGAATCAAGTAAAAATTGGGATACAACAAAAAATATCTACATTGAAGGGGATAATTTAGAGGTATTAAAAGTGCTTCAAAAAGCATACTATAAAAAAATCAAGATGATTTATATTGACCCTCCTTATAATACAGGAAAAGATTTTATTTATAAAGATAATTATCAAGATAATTTAAAAAATTATTTAGCTCTTACTGGGCAAGTTGATGAAGAAGGAAATCCCTTGACTTCAAACACCGAAAAAAGCGGAAGAAAACACAGCAATTGGCTAAATATGATGTATTCACGACTTAAACTTGCAAGAAATTTACTAAAAGATGACGGAGTTATTTTTGTAAGTATTGATGATAATGAGGTGCATAATCTTAGAAAAATAATGGATGAGATTTTTGGAGAGGAGAATTTT
>JAMOSZ010000020.1 GCA_027062625.1 Nautiliaceae bacterium | reverse complement strand
ACAAACGGAGCTGCAAAAGGAGCTTATTTACTTCATAAAGCGTTAAGAGAAAAGGGGGTTGAGAGTAAAATTTTTACAAATAGTAAAATTACCTTTGGGGATAAAGATATAATAAGCGTTGGAGCTTCAAAGTTTGGATATGTAAAATCAATGATAAAAGCTCAGATTGATGTAAATATTGCTTCAATTTATAAAAATAGAGAAAAAAGACTTTTTAGTACTGGGTTTTTGGGGTATGATTTTACGAAGTTAAAAGAGTATAAAAAAGCCGATATTATTCATCTTCATCGTATAAATAGTGGGCTTGTGAATATTAAGGATTTATCAAAAATTAATAAGCCAGTTGTTTGGACAATAAGGGATATGTGGCCAATGACTGGGGGATGTCATTATAGCGAGTGTGATAAGTATGAAAGTAAGTGTGGGAGTTGCCCTCAGTTAAAAAGTAATTTTGAATATGATTTATCAAGGATTGTTTTTAATAGAAAAGAAAAGTTTTATCCTAAAACTATGAAAATAGTTGGGATTAGTAATTGGATAAGTGAAGTTGCAAAAAAAAGTTTTTTATTTAGGGATTATGATATTAGAACTATTTTTAATAATGTAGATACAGATGAATTTGCTCCAATTGATAAAAAAGTTGCAAAAGAGATTTTAGGAATTAAAAGTAATAAAAAAGTAGTATTGGTTGGGGCTCAGAGTTTAAATGATTTTTATAAAGGATTTGATAAATTTTTAGAGGCTATAAAGTTTTTAAAGGGAAAGTATTTATTTTTATTTTTTGGGAATTTGGATGAAAGCGTCTTGCCTGATATTGAATATAAAAGTTTTGGATTTTTGTTGGATGTGCTTAGTTTAAGGATTCTTTATAGTGCAAGTGATGTATTTGTGGCTCCAAGCATTTTAGAAGCTTTTGGTAAGACATTGGTTGAAGCAATGAACTCTAAGACACCTGTTGTCTGTTTTGATGCAACGGGTCCAAGGGATATAGTTGAGCATAAGATAAGTGGCTATAAAGCAAAACCTTTTAGCCCAAAAGATTTAGCAAATGGAATTGAGTGGGTTTTAAATTTAGGTGAAAATGAGTATAATAAGATATGTGAAAATGCAAGAGAGAAAGTTTTAAAAGAGTTTGATAGTAGAGTGGTGGCTAAAAGGTATATAGAACTATATAAAAGAATATTAAAGGGTAAAATTAAATGACTATTTCTATAATTACAGTAACTTATAACGATTTAGAAAATTTAAGAAAAACAGTAAATAGTGTTTTATTTCAAAGTTATGAAAATATAGAATATATTATTGTAGATGGTGGATCAACTGATGGGACAAAGGAATTTTTAGAGAGTATCAAAGATAAAAGAGTAAAGTGGATTAGTGAAAAAGACAGTGGTCTTTATGATGCAATGAATAAAGGGAGTGAATTAGCAAGTGGTGATTTTGCTATTTTTTTAAATGCCGGGGATACATTTATTGATGATGAAATTTTAGAAAAGGTAGTGAAAAGAATAAAAGATAAAAATAAAGTTTATTTTACAAGAGCAAAAGTTGTTGGAGATAATATTGAATGGATTTATCCTAGTTTTAATGAAAAATTAGATAAGTGGATAAAGAAAAATTTGCCTAATCATCAATCAATGTTTTTTCCTAAGATTTTTTATAAAAATTATAAATATGATTTAAAATTAAATACTACTGCAGATATTGATTATAAATTTGCAGCAAAAAAATTAGGCTTTGAATTTGTTGATGAAATTATGATAATTTTTAAATTAGGAGGAATTTCAACAAAATGTTTTAACTTTAAAGAAGTATTAAGGAAAGTAAGGGAACTAATTTATAGAGATTTTAAAAAAAAATTGAGATTAAAAGGTATTATAGATATTATAAAGACTATTTTAAAAAGTTTAATTTGCAACATAATAGGATATAATTTATTAATGAAGATTATTATAAAGCTAAAAGGATATAAATGATAAAAGGTTATACCGCTGGGGTTTTTGATTTGTTTCATATTGGCCATTTGAATATATTAAAAAGAGCAAAAGAGAATTGCGATTATTTAATAGTAGCAGTCTCAACCGATGAGCTTGTAGAAAAATACAAAGGCAAAAAACCGATAATCCCATATGAAGAGAGAAAAGCAATTGTAGAAGCTATAAAGTATGTAGATGAGGTTGTGCCTCAAACTGACAGAGATAAGATAAAGGCAGTTGAAGAGTATGATATTGATGTAATGTTTGTTGGGAGTGATTGGAAGGGAAGT
>JAMOSZ010000019.1 GCA_027062625.1 Nautiliaceae bacterium | reverse complement strand
AAAGAAGAACCTAAACAAAAAGAAAATGAACTTGGTGGACTTGAAGAGTTATCACTTGATGAATTATTAAGCTCAGATGAAATTCAGATTCCAGAAGGAATGGAGATTAGCTTATCATTTGAAGATGAATTTAGTGATATTGAGAGATTTTTGCAATTAAGTAAAGAAGAAGCCGAAAAAGAGCTCGAAGAAGAGATGAAAACTGCCGCAGAAGAACTTTCAATGGATATTGATGAAATTAAAGAGTTAAAAGATGAATTATTTGAAATGATTAAAAGCGAAAAGCCAGCATTTGAAAAGGCCATAAAAGATAAAGATTATGAAAAGCTTCATAGAGTAGCTCACAAACTAAAAGGAGCAGCATTAAATTTAAGATTAAGTACTCTTGCAGGAGTTTTAAAACTTATTGACGAAAAATCAAAAGCTCACGAAGATATTGATAAGATTGAATACTTGGTAAATAAATTTTACGATTTATTGGATAAGCTATCAAATAATAACACTCAAAGCAATAATCAAGAAGAAACAAAAGACCTTCCAAAACCAATAAGAGATTTGATTGAAAACACAATAAATCACTATGAAAAAACAAAAAACGAAAGAAAACTTCAAAAAGATTTAAAATATATAGGAAGATTTTTAAACATTCAATTAAATTCGCTTAACGATTTAAAAAGATTGATTGGTAAGGAATAAAGATGAAAAAGGGTATTTTTTTATTAGCAGTTGGAGTTTTAGTATTTGGACTTGATTTAACTTTTACCAAAGCATTCAACAATTATAAAAAAGGATTAAAACTATTAAAATCAGACCCTCCAAAAGCTCGGGTTTATTTTGAAGAGTCATTGAAACTATTTAAAAAATTGGTAAAAGAAAATAAAGCTTCTTCTCAAACTTATTTCTTTTTAGGTAGAATGTATTGTAATGGAGAAGGAACAAAAGTTGATTATAAAAAGGCTGAAAAATATTTTCTAAAAGCCCTCTCACTTGGAAACCAAAGAGCAACTTGCTGCTTAGCAAGACTTTATATAAAAACGGGAGAGCTTAATAAAGCAAAAAAATATTTGGCAATAGCTCTATCTAACCCAGGAGTTAGAATATATTGCACAGACATAGATGCACAAAAAATGAAAATTATCAATCATTAATTTAAAGGAGACATTATGAAAGTTAAAGGTTCATTAACCAAATTAATTGCCGCGGCAATATTCGTCCCAACGCTGATTTTGATGACGATTAGCGGTATTAGCTTATACAAAAACGCCAAAACTTATATTGAAGTTCAAAAAAGCGTTAAATATTTAGAACTTGCAAAGCGACTTGAAGAAATACTTGTTGCTCTTGGACAAGAGAGGGGTATTACATCAGTTTATGCCGTATCAAAAGGACAATATCCAAATTCAAGAAAAATTTTAAAAGAAAAACGTAAAAAAATGGATAAAGCAATCACTGACTTTAAAGCCTTTCTTACAAAAAACCCAGAGTTTTATCCACAAGTTAAAGAGATGATTAAAATAATCAATACTTTACCAGCTGTTAGAAAAGAGATTGATAGTTTTAAAAAGTCATTTATTAAAACTACATTTTTTAGTTTTTATACAAAGCTTGAAGCATTGCTATTAAAAACAGAAGCTCAATTATTTAAACACTTCCCAGTTACACTAAAAAAACAATACGAATCAAAATTTTTATTTGAAAAAATAATGGCATTTTCTGGAATTGTTAGAGGTATTGGAGCTTATTACATTACAGCAGATATCCCAATGGACGAAGATACATTTAAAAAAGTATATCTTAAATATTACCACGATATCAATTTACTTCCAATTGAATTAATTGATGAGAAAGCAAGAAAAATTTTAGAAGATGAAAAATTCAAAACTCTTGAAAGTAACTTAAAAGATATTTTGTTTTATATGGCACAAGCAAATATTGAATACTACTTAAACGATGAATTTAACGGATACCCAGTGGATGCGACTGACTATTTCCACATCTTTACAAATAGAATCAGTTACTTTGATAAAGTTATTAAATTAATTAACCAACAAATTAACCAAAAACTACACGAAACAACCCAAGAAGCAACAATCGCACTTTTAGTCAACATTATTGTGCAAATTATCTCAATTATTATGCTTATTATTGGTTATTACATTGAAAGACAAATTACAACCCACATCAAAGAACTCTCAAAACTTATTACACAACTTACACCTATTACAGGTCATAAAGTTAACATCAACATCGGAACAGCTGAGGGTATGCACAAAGCAGTTGAGATTGTTGCCGAAGCAATTGAAAAAACTCAACAAGCGGTTAAAAAAGCAGAAGAAGCAACAAAAGCAAAATCTCTATTCCTTGCAAATATGTCACACGAGATTAGAACACCTCTAAATGGTATTTTAGGGTTCTTAGAATTATTAAAAACAACAGAATTAACACCAGACCAAGAAGATTATATCAATACAATTGAACAGAGTGCAAAAAACCTTCTTCAAATTGTTAATAACATTCTTGATGTATCAAAAATTGAATCTCAAAAAATTACTCTTGAAATTATTGACTTTAAAGCTCTTGATGAATTTGAAAATACTCTTGAAATTTTTGCAACACCAGCAGCAAATAAACAAATTCAATTTGTTGCAAACTTATCTCCAAATATGCCAACAACCCTAAAAGGGGACATTTTAAAATTAAAAGAAATTCTTACAAACTTAATCAATAATGCCATTAAATTTACACCAGAAAAAGGGACAATTAGCGTAAAAATCCAATACCTTGAAAAAACTCCGGATAACAAAGCAAAAATTTACTTTGAAGTTAAAGATACTGGTATTGGAATGAGTGAAGAGCAAAAAAATAAAATCTTTGAAGCTTTTGCCCAAGCTGATGAGTCAGTTACAAGAAAATATGGAGGTACTGGACTTGGACTTACAATTGTAAAATCATACATTGAAATGATGGGCGGACATATTGAAGTTGAAAGTGAATTAAACAAAGGAAGTAAATTCTTCTTTACATTAGAACTTCCAATTGTAGATGAGACTCCAAGATATAAATCAAATGTATTCAAACATATCACTTTTGCTATCTTAAATACTGAAAAAGATACAGAAAGAAAAGCAATTACAATTGATTACTTAAATTACTTTGGAGTTGGAAAAATTGGTATCAATTCAGCAGAAGAGTTGCTTAAAATTAAAAAACAAGAAAAAATTGAAGGTATTGTAATCTTCTATGAAGAAAGCAACAAACTTGAAATTGCTAACTTACAAAAACTAAATATTCCAACAATCTTCTTATCATCATACGCATATAAAGAAGAAGTGGATAAATATGACCCAGATATTACAATTTGGGATCCAAATGTTCCATCTAAAACATTTAACTCAGTAAAAACAGCAACAGAAGAGAGAAAAGTTCTTCATACAACAAGAAAAGTAAAAGTTAAAGAAAAACCAATTTACGAGCTAAAAGCATTAATTGCAGAAGATAACCCAATTAATATGAAACTATTAAAAACAACCCTTAAAAACTTAGGAATTGAAGCTGATACTGCAACAAATGGACTTGAAGCGTTCAACAAATACTCAATGAATCCAGAAAAATATGACGTAATCTTTATGGATGTTCAAATGCCAGTAATGGATGGAATTGAAGCAACTCACGAGATTTTAGAGTTTGAAAAAGAGGAAGGATTACCTCATACCCCAATTATTGCCGTTACGGCAAACGTATTAAAAGGGGATAGAGAGAGATTCCTTGGAGCTGGAATGGATGACTATATCTCAAAACCTATTGAAAAACAAAAACTACTTGAAGTAATTGATAAAGTAATTAGACATAAATATGTATCAGCTGACGAGCAAGAGAGACTTGCAGAGGAACTTGAAGAAGAAAAAGCACCAGAAACTAAACAAGAGAGTACAGAAACTAAACAAGAGAGTGAAAAAGTAACACAAACTCAAAAAGATGAACCAAATGTTAAAAATCAACAACAAGAAGATACTCAAACTACTAAAAAAAGTGCTACAATTTCAGTAGATAAAAACACGGCTGTAATTTTAGCAGCTGAGAGTAGTATGTTAGTTCAAGAGTTTGAGAGCATATTGCCAAATGGTATAGTAGCTCATTCAGTAAAAGAACTCGATGCAGCATTAAAAGCAAATAAAGGTAAAAAAATTTTGCTTTTAGTAGAAAAAGATTTTGCAAATGTTAATACAAACAAATTGGCAATTTTAATTAAAAAAGCCTTCCCAAATTCAAAAGTAGTAATTATTGGAGAAGGTGACATTCAAGGTGCAGATTTGGTTATAACAAAAATAGATGAAGAAACATTAGAAAAATCAATATCTCTATTGAAAGGTTGATAAATGAAAAAAATTTTAATTGTGGATGATGACCAAATTAATAGAAAATTATTAGCAACAATGTTATCAAAACAAAAAGGGTATGTAGTAGAGGAAGCTCAAAATGGAGTTGAAGCTTTAAGTAAGCTCACTCCTGATACCGCTTTGGTGCTTTTAGATTTAATTATGCCAGTAATGGATGGACTTACATTTTTACAAAGATATAGAATTGAAAAACCAGAATGTGCAAATGTACCAATTTTAGTCTTAACTACTGATGACTCTAAAAAAATTGAAGCTAAAAACTTAGGTGCAAAAGAGGTAATTATTAAACCAATTAATCCAGTTGAAATTATGGAAAAAATCGCAACTTATTTAGAAGATTAACCGCCAAAATGGCGGTTTTTAGAACCTTTGAAGTATATTATAAAGACTATCTCTTCTTATAGGATTAAATCCAGCATCCTTTATTTGAAAAATTAATTCATCCAAATTAAGCCCATTCTTAGAGTTAGCACCAGCTGATGATTGGATTGACTCTTTTTGAATTGTCCCATCAATATCATCAGCCCCATATTCTCCCGCTACTAAGGCTAAATTTAAAGTAAAAGTTGGCCAATAAGCCTTAATATGAGGAATATTATCCAAAATAATTCTACTTACTGCAACCGTTTTTAAAATTTCATTTCCAGTTAAAAAGTTTTTTACTTTTAAATAATTATTTTTTCTTTGATACACAAGAGGAATAAAAGCATTAAACCCACCCGTTTTATCTTGAAGTCTTTTAAGCCTTAGCATATGCTCAATTCTATGAAGAGGAGATTCTATATGTCCAAAAAGCATTGTAGCATTACTTTTTTTACCACGCTTGTGCCAAAGCTCATGAATTTTTAACCAATTATTGCTACTAACTTTTCCTTTACAAATTTTAGCTCTTATCTTCTCATCAAAAATCTCAGCTCCACCTCCTGGCATAGAATCAACCCCAGCCTCAATCATATCATCCAAAACCTCTTCATATTTTTTTCCACTAAGCTCACTTAAAAAATTAACCTCAGCCGCAGTAAAAGCTTTAATATGAATTAAAGGCAAAGCTTTTCTTATCTCTTTTATAATATTCATATAATAATCATACCCAACCTCTGGATTATGAGCTGATACTATATGCACTTCATCTGCTCCCTTATTATAAGCATCTTTTGCCACATCTACACACTCTTGAATACTCATAACATATGGATTTGGATTTTTTCTATGAGCTGAGAAGGCACAAAATTTACAAACATCTTTGCAAATGTTTGTAGGATTGATATGGCGATTTATATTAAAAAACATATCTCTTCCATACAATTTTTCTCTTATCTCATAAGCCCTCTCTCCCAGCTCAAATAACGACTTATCAAACAAGTTCTCCATACTGCCTCCTAACTTTTTTTGATAAAATAACACAAAAAGAGGGAAAATGCAACTACAAGAGTTAATTTATAAAAGCAATGATAATTTAGAAATTACCAAAGCTTTTAAAGAAGAGATTAAAAAATATTTAAATAATATAACAATAACTGGTGGAAAAGACTTTTTTGTTAAACACACAAAACAGATGGATTATTTCATAACTCTTATTTACAAATATTTACTCAAAAAAAACTTCAAAGCATTCTTACCTCCAATAAATAATATCCCAATTACAATAATAGCTCTTGGAAGTTATGGAAGAGAACAACTCTCAATCTATTCAGACATTGATATTATGATAGTTTATAAAAATATAAAAGGATTTAACTTAAAAGAGTTAATTGAAGACTTTATAACAATGCTTTGGGATTTAGGGCTTAAAATAGGTCATAGAGTCCATGAAATAAGTGACTTATTTAAAGCAAGTAATGAAGATATTACAATAAAAACCGCAATGTTAGAGAGTAGATTTGTAATAGGAAGCAAATTTTTATGGTATGAAACTCAAAACGAATTAAACAAAATAAGAAATTACAACAAAAAAGAATATATACTAGCTAAATATGAAGAAATGAAAAACCGCCACAAAAAATATCCAATCTTAATGGAGCCAAACATTAAAGATGGATTTGGAGGAATTAGAGACTCAAACACTCTACTTTGGATTACAAAAGTAATCTTTAACTACCCAAACAACTCATACCTTATCCCAAAATATGTAAGTGAAGAGGAGTTTAGGGAATATAGAAGTGCTCTTGAATTTTTATTTAAAACAAGAGTTTATCTTCACTTAGTTGCTAAAAAAAAGGTAGATACGGTTTATTTGGAATATCAAAGAGATATAGCTTTAAAAATGGGATATGAAGATTCTCCAAGACTAAGAGCTGAGAGAAAATTTATAAGGGATTTATTAAAGTCTCTTTGGAGAGTCAATACTTTTTGCGAAATTACAATAAAAAAACTTATAAAAAAATATCTCTACTCAATGAATTTCAAAGAAGCAAAATCAAAAAGAGTAAAAAAAGAGCTTTATATTTGTAATGAGATTCTATTTACTACTTTTAATAACCACTACTCTTTTAAAGAATTACTAAAAACAATTTCCAAAATCAATCATAAAAATTGCGATATTTCTATTATAAATACATTTAAAACAAAATTTACTCCTCTCTCTAAAACCGCTTCAAAAGAGCTTTTTTATTCAACTCATCTTTATCCAATCATGTTTGGACTTTATAGAACTGATGTTTTAGACAAAATTATTCCTCCATTTGAAAAAGTAAAACACTTAGCTCAATTTGATGGTTATCATCAATACCCAGTAGATATCCATTCACTTTATACTTTAAAAGAGATTGAAGAGCTTGAAGAGTTTAAAAAACTTTCCGAAAAAGAAAAAGCACTACTTAGATTTACCGCACTATTTCACGACCTTGGAAAAGGAAGAAGCGAAGACCACTCTATAATAGGAGCAAAAATTGCAAAAGAGTTTGCAAGTGAGATAAATTTTCACTCTATTCAAACTATTGAAAAATTAATAAAACACCACACACTTATGTCAAATATCGCTCAAAGAGAGGATATTTTTAATGATAAAGTTATTCTCTCCTTTGCAGAAATTGTGCAAGATGAAAAATTTTTAAAATATCTCTACCTTCTTACAATTGCTGATATAAAAGCCGTTGGCAAAGGGGTATTTAACTCTTACAAAGCTCATTTATTAAATACTTTATATCAAAATACTCTTGAAGCTTTAAAAAACAAAAGCTTAATTGATGAAATTAGTATAAGAAAAAGAAAAGAAAAACTACTTTTATCAAAAGAAGAATTTAAAGCCTTACCAAAGCTTTTACAAAAAGCACTCTTAAAATCTCCATCAAATCAACTCTTCTTACAAAATTCAACAACCGAAATTTTAAATCTTTTAAATTGGATAAAAGATACAAAAGAGTATAAAGTAAAATTTGAAAATTCAAAACACCTAATAATTCATCTTGCAAAAAAAGAGCATCTTAACTTCTCAATTGGATGGTTTTTAGAAAAACTAAACAACCTCTCACTTCTTCACCTCTCAATCTATAAGATTGAATATATTAAGTATTTTAAAATGGAGTTTGACAAAGCAGTAGAAGAGTTTGACTTGGAGATAATAAAAAAGTTTATTGACAAAGCTTTTAAAGAAAAAAAAGAGATAAAAACAAAACTTAAATTTAAAAAAAAGGAATTTGAGATAAATTGTAACCATTCAAAAAATTACGCTTCTTTAAAATTGAAAATAAAAGATAAAAAAGGTATTATTTCAACCTTAATGGATACTTTTGATAAATTCGATATTAGCGTAGAAGATGTAAAAGTATCTACCCACAAAAATGTAGCAAGAGATTTATTTATCATTCCAAAAGAGAGTGACTTTTGTGAGAAAAAAGAGGAAATAATAAAAAGGCTTATAGAATGAAAAAGAGGATTTTAATAATAATTGCAATTATTATGATAATTAGCACCATTATAAAAACATTCTTGATAACTGGAACTTTTTACAAATTTGCAGAAGCATTAGTAACAAATCAATCAATCATAATAAAAGAAATAATCAAAAAAACAGATGAAAAAACAATCCCTATCATTAGCAACATAAAAGAGATTAAAGATATATCAATAATAAATCAAGAAAAATCAAATATTCAGCTTGACTTTATAAACAAACAAGTTATCGTATATCTTCCTTATAAAGAGCACAAAAGCCTAAAAATTATCTACAAAGCTCAATACTTTTACAAAGAGATTTTTAAAACCCTGTTTTTAATCATAATTTTTGCAATTTTATCTTTAATTATCATTATTTTAATTGTTAATTACTTCATAACTCCTTATCTTAATGTATTAGAAGAAATCCAAATCTCTACAAAAAAAATTTTAAAAGGAGATTTCTCATACCAACTAAAAACATATCTAAAAGGAGAAGAGAATTCATTCGTAAAATCATACAATGAATTTTTAAAGAAATTAAAAGAGAGTTTTGGAGTTATAGAACAAAAATATACTTCCCTTATTGAAAAAGAACGCACCGAAGACCCACTAAACGATGCAAAAGAAACAATAGAACAACTTGCAAACATTTATAAATTTAAAAAAATTATAGAAGAAGATGAAAATTATAAAATTATTCTAAGAAGACTTTATGAGCTTGTTAAAGAGTTTAATATCCAAAATTTCGTAATTTTCGTAATTGACAAAAGAGAAGAAAAAGTTACAACTCTAAAAACAACCAACCCTTGTTGCAATGTAGAGAATAATTACAAAGAGTGCAGAGCCATAAGAACCCACAAAGTTATAAATGAAGCTGAATTTGAAAAAATTTGCTTAAAGCACACTTGTCAAAACCACTACATATGCTTGCCATTTGATATTAAAGGAAATATTACACTAGTTTTAAAAATTATGTTTGAAGATATCAAAGAGTATGCTTATATCAAAAAAAAGCTCCCTTACATTAAAGCCTACTTTGATGAAGCAATTCCTATCCTCCAATCAAAATATAGCATAGAAAAACTCCACAAAGAATCCATCAAAGACTCTTTAACCGGACTTTATAATAGGCGCTATTTAAATACAATCCTCCCAACCCTTATAGAACAGAATAAAAAACAAGAAAGAAAAGTTGGATTTTTGATGCTTGATATGGATTATTTTAAAAAAGTAAACGACATTTACGGACACGACGCTGGGGACTTGGTATTAAAACAACTCTCAACTCTTATCTTATCAGTAATAAGAAAAAGCGATGTTGCAATAAGAATGGGAGGAGAAGAGTTTTTAGTCCTGCTCCCAGGACTTAATACCAAAGAGGAGTTATTAAAAGTTGCAACAAAAATCAAAAATGCTATAAAAACTCATAACTTCAAAATAGACAAAAACCAAACAATTAAAAAAACAATAAGCATTGGCGGAGCTTTATTCCCTGATGATTGTGAGAATGAGCAAGAGTGCATTAAAAAAGCCGATGAAGCTTTGTATAAAGCAAAAGAGACAAGAGATACAATAGTAATAATTTAATTCTTCTTCCCAGGTTTTGCAAACTCTATCAAATCCTCAGCCGTTACAATCTCTTTTGGAAGATTTTGGATTCCTTTTAAAAATAATTTTGTAGTAGTCCTCGCATCTCCCAAGGCTCTATGGTCAACTTCATCTGAGAGTTTTAGCTCCTCTTTAAGATAGCTAAGCCCATACCTTTGGGCATCAATCGTTTTTTTTGCGAGGGAGATAGTACAAAGATACCTATTTAAAAGCTCACCTAAATTTTCCTTTTGAAACTGCTTAGCCAAAAAGTTAACATCAAAATCAGCCGCATGAGCTACAATAACGCTATTACCTAAAAATAGTCTAAATTTTTTTAAAATCTCCTTTTGAGAACTCTTATTTTTTAACATTTTCTCATTAATCCCAGTAACTTTTGTTACATACTTTGGAATATCTTTTGCATAAATCAAAAACGAAAACTCATCAACTGGTTCTAAATTTTTTAATTTAACCGCGCCAATTTCAATAATTTGCCCCTCTTTTGGCTTTGAATTATTAACCTCCAAATCCAAAACCACATAATCTACCTCTTTATAAGGAAGAAGTGCCGTTTTTAGATAAACTAAATTATTCTTTATTATCAAAGGAAGCCCTTGAAAAGTTAAAAAATCATACAACGACTCAAAGTCAAATCCAGGATACTCTTTACTAAAAAGTTTTAAAAACTTCTCTTTACTAAGCCCTCTTTTTAATCTCTCAATAACCTTTTGCATATCCAATCTTTTTTTAAAAAAATTATAACAAAATTATTGACTTAAAAAGGAAAAAAATTATTCATTAATATCTTTTTTCATTGAAAAAGGGAGTTAAACTTGCTATAATACTGCAAAAAAATAAAAGGATAAAAATGGTATTAGTTATGAAAGTTGGTGCAAGCGAAGAGGAAATCCAAAAAACTATCAATCAAATTAAAAAGTGGGGACATGATGTTAGCATTGCACCAGGAGAGAAACAAGTAGTTATTGGTATTATTGGAGATAAAACAGATCTACTTGGAAGACCTCTTAGCACCCTTCCAGGAGTTGCAAAAGTGCTTGAAGTTTCAGCTCCATATAAAAGAGCAAGTAGAGAATTCCATCCAGAAGATACAATTATTGAAGTAGATGGAGTAAAAATTGGTGGAGGACATAAGGTAGTAATTGCTGGACCTTGTAGCGTAGATAATGTTGAAAATGTAGTGTATTTAGCAAAAGTAGCAAAAGCAAATGGCGCTCATATGCTAAGAGGAGGAGCATATAAACCAAGAACTTCTCCATACACTTTCCAAGGTCACGGAGTTGAGGGATTAAAAATGCTTTTAGAAGCTAAAAAAGAGACAGGGCTTCCGATTGTAACTGAACTTATGAGCATAAAAGATATTGATGATGTATATAAGTATGCAGATGTTATCCAAATTGGGGCAAGAAATATGCAAAATTTCCCACTTCTTAAAGAAATTGGAAAACTTGACAAACCAGTTATCCTTAAAAATGGAATTTGCTCAACTGTAAAAGAGCATTTAATGAGTGCAGAATATATTATGAGTGAAGGAAATGATAAAGTAATTTTATGTCTTAGAGGTACTAGAACTTATGAACCAAGCGTTAGAAACACTCTTGATGTTACATTAATTCCAATTATGCAAAAAATGACTCACCTACCAATCATTGTAGACCCAAGCCACGCAGCTGGAAAAAGAGAATTTGTAAGCGCATTAGCTTATGCAGGAATGGCAGCTGGGGCTGATGGATTAATCGTTGAGATGCACAACTGCCCAAAAGAAGCACTAAGTGATGGAGACCAAGCTTTACTTCCAAGAGATTTTGAATATTTAATGAAAAAATTAAAAGAACTTAAACCTTGGAATCAAAAAGAGTGGTGGGAGTTTGATAAACAAAAAGAGACAGACTGCATAAAAGTTAAATAACTTATATCAACTTCCTTTCCTCTTGCTTTTTAACTTCACATTTGCTACAATTGTCAAAAAGGCTTATAATGGAACTTATAAAAGATGCCATAATTCCCGCAAAAGAAGCCTTGCAAAAAGCACCTCAAATTACAGGAGTCAAAACTGGCATAGAAGGACTTGATGAGCTATTTTTTACCATTGAAGATAATAAATTAAAAAAATTAAATGGTATTCCAAAATATAGCGTATGCAATATAACAGGAGTAAACGATACTGGAAAAAGCATAATGGCTGAGCAATTTAGCGTATATCAAGCATATTTAAACAAAAAAGTGTGTTTTATAACTCTTGAAACCCCAGCAAACTTTGTAGTAGCATCAATGAAACTAAGGACAAAAGCTATGGGGCTTGATGAAAAGATAGTAGATAATATTATCTTTATTGATGCTACAAGCCATTATCAATTAAGAGATGATATTATAGCTTTTTTAAATACCTTAGCTTATGCAATAAAAGAGTTCAAAATTGAATTTACAATAATTGACTCAATTACTGGGCTATTTGAAAATAAAGAGATGATGGCAAGAGTAATTGTAAGAAGAGTTTATAACTTCTTAAAAAAGTGGTATCAAACAAGCCTTTTAATCTCTCAAAAAAGAAGCTCGCATGAGCTTTTAAGCTCAGAAGCAGCTGGGGGATATGCGATTGGACATATTGTAGATGGAACTATTGTGCTTAGCAAAGAGATAATAGATACCCCTTATAAAGCGAAAATTTATAAAAAGCCACTTGGAGAGATTGTAAGATTATTTAGAATTGATGGATGTAGAATGTGTGGACACGATACACGCGTTAGATTCTTTGAGATTACAAAAACTGGACTTATAAAAATATTAAAACCAATAGGAGGAGACGATGATTTTGGAGATTAAAACTAATGATAACGAACTTAAATATATAACAGAGAGAGTCTTTTTTAAATCAATTGACTTATTAGGAGGACTTGATAACTTAGCTAAATATAAAACCCTAACTTGGCTACCAAGCCTTGCAAGAGCTGCTTTTGTTATTGTATTAAAAGAAGAGTATTTAAAAACAGAAGATGAGATTGCAAAATTTGTAGGAATTACAAAAACTACAACCCGCCAAATTTTAAGAGCTGACCCAAACTTAGCGCTTTATAAAATCAAACACTTTGATGAGCTAACAAAAGAAGAGAAAAAAAGCCTAAAAGTACACACAGCAGGAGGAATTGCAAAACTTGCTTTTAAACTCATAAAAAGCGGTGAAGATTCTCAAACACTTATGGAATATTGTCGCTCAATAGCAGAAAAGATTGCACAAAATTGTGATGCACCTTGGACTTATTTGGTATTAAAAAGTATAAAAGGAGTAAAATATCCAATAAAAAGCGCAGATGAAATTATTGATAGATTTAAACATCTTGAAATAAAAGGAATAAAAGCAACTGAAATAGTAAAAAATATCCACTATCCAATCAAAAACCCAGCAGAGCTTTTAAAAGAGATAAAAGATTATCTTCTTAGCAAAGGAATAAAATGAAAAAAGCAAAAATAGTAGCAACTCTTGGTCCAAGCAGTGAAGATAAAATTGAAGATATGATAAAAGCTGGGGTTGATGTTTTTCGCCTTAATTTTTCCCACGCTAACCACAAAACTCATAAAAATTCTATTAAAAAAATAAGAGAAGCCGCAAAGAAATTAAACTCAAAAACGGCAATTCTTCAAGATATCTCAGGACCAAAAATTAGAATTGGAGAGATTAACGGAATTTTGGAGGTAAAAAGAGGAGATAAGATAAGACTTGTTAAAAAAAATCCAAAAAGTGCATATGACTTAACAATAAGTTATCCAGAAATTATCGACCAAGTAGAAGTTGGAGAGTATGTATTTTTTGCAGACGGCTCAATTAGAACAAAAGTTATTGAAAAAACACCAGATTATTTAGTACTAGAAGTAAAAAATGAAGGAGTTTTATCAAGTAGGAAAGGGATAAATTTCCCTCACTCAAACTTAAAAATATCAGCAATTACAAAGAAAGATGAAAAAGATTTAATTTTTGGAGCAAAAAATGGAGTAGATATTGTAGCTATTTCTTTTGTAAATAATAAAGAAGATATTTTAAAAGCAAAAGAGATATTAAAATCTTACACTTCCCACATGCCTTGGGTAATAGCAAAAATTGAAACTAAAAAAGCGGTTGAAAATCTTGATGAAATACTTGAAGTTAGCGATGGAGTAATGGTAGCAAGAGGAGATTTGGGAATTGAAATTGGAATTGAAAAAGTTCCAGTCATCCAAAAAAAGATAATTCGCCGTGCAAATAAGCTAAAAAAACCAGTAATTACCGCAACTCAAATGCTCCTTTCTATGGTAAACTCGCCCTTCCCTACCAGAGCTGAGGTTAGTGATGTAGCAAATGCAGTAATGGATGGAAGTGATGCGGTGATGTTAAGTGATGAAACCACCGTGGGTAAATATCCAATAAAAGCAGTTGAAGTTTTAGTAAAAATAATCCAAGAAATTCAGACAATTTATCCATACTACAAAAAATACGAAACTGATGATGATGATGCAATTGCTCTTAGCGTGGCTGATTTGGCAAAATCAATTGAACCAAAAGCAATTGTAAGTTTTACAAGCTCGGGCACAACTGTTAAATCAATTGCAAAGTATAGACCAAAACCACCAATTTTTGCCGTAACTCATAATAGAGAAACAAGTAGAAAATTAAAAATCGTATGGGGAGTTGAAGAGATTTTTGAAGTACCAAAAATCAAACATCCAGAAAAATTGATAGATAGATTCTTAAATGAAGCTATAAAAAATGAAAAACTCTCAAAAGGAGATAAGATAATTATTACAATGGGAAGCATAATCGGAAAAGAGGGAACTACAAATATGATAAGGATTATCGAAGTTTAAAAAGAGATTTTATCAAGCTCCAATTTTATAAAAAAACTCTCCTCTTTTAGTTCTTTACTAAGTCCTTTATCAAAAAAACTAACAATAACCGGTAATCTAAAATTCTCTTTTACCTCCTTTAACAAAGGAACAAAATCCCTATCCCCACTTATTAAAATAACTACATCCATCTCTCTTCTTACCGCTTTTGATAAAATATCAACAACTATCGCACTATCAACTTGCTTTACATTCTTCTCACGCGTTAAATCAATTGGATAAATTTTTGCTATAAAACTTATACCTTTTTTTGAGAGAATTAAATTTACACTATTTAAAAATCTCTCTTTTTTACCTCTTTTACAAACATCGCTTATAACCTCTCCATCATACAAAATCACCTCTTTTATCTTAATTCTCTCACTACTTAAATACTCCTCAAAAAAATCAACTAATTTTCCATAATGAACTCTCACTCCATTACAATCCATATTGCCAGTAACATCTTTTAAAACATTCAACAAATTTGAATTATCAATAAACAAAATCGCCCTATTAAAGTAGTTACTCAATTTAAAGCTCATATTACCTCTTTCTCAAAGAAAAATTCAATCTCTGGAAAATTGCGATACAAAAAGTCCTCAATTTTCCTTGCAATTTCTTCTGCTTGCTTTTCATTATGAGCCAAAAACGCAATAGCTAAGCTTGCCTCTTTGGGATACTCTCCTGATATATCAAGCACACTTACATTAAATTTTTTAAGTTTATCTTTTATAGAATTTAAAATTTTTCTTCTCTCTTTTAAAGAGAAGACAAAAGGAAGATTAAAATCTGTAATTATACTAACTATTACCATTGCATTCTTTACAAAGGCCATAAATATAGAGCTCTTTTTGAGAGTTTGGATATCTCCTCTCTATCTCCTCGCTAACTAACTCATCAAAAGGAACATCTATAATCTTCCCACAATTTTTACAAATAAAATGAGCGTGAGGATGTTTTTTGATTTCATATTTTGGCTTTTGATGAATGCAAATTTCACTAATTACGCCAGCTTCTTGTAAAGAGGTAATATTTTTGTAAATTGTAGCAAGAGAAATAGTAGGAAATTGTTTTTGAATCTCTCTATAAAGCTCATCTATATTTGCGTGCCCTTTTTTATCAATCTCTTTTAAAAGAGCAAGCCTTTGTGGGGTAATTTTTAAACTAGTATTTACTAATAAAGATTTATAATCTTTCATCCTAAGCCTCTAAAAAAAAGAAAAGAATTAAGCGTTTTTAAACGCTTTTACCATCTCTTCCATCTCTTTTAAATCGTTTTCATCAATAATATCTTCTAAGCTAACATATTTTCCAACATTTCCTGTCATTTCTTCCATCTCTTTGTTTACCGGAAGCGTTTTTTTACCAGGTTTCCAGTTAGCTGGACAAACTTCACCAGTTTTATAAGCGTGTTGATGAGCAATAATTTGTCTAATAAACTCTTTAACACTTCTTCCAACTGGTGGAGCTTGAACTTCTTCTGCTACAATTTGTCCATCTGGATTGATTAAAAATCTACCTCTTAGCGCAAGTCCAGCACCCTCAATCATTACCCCAAATTTTCTTGTAACTTCCCCAGTTGGGTCAGCTGCAATTGTAAGTTTAAGGTCTTTAAGTAGTGGCTCAGTCTCTACAAATCTTTTATGAGAAAATTTTGTATCAGTTGAAACTGCAAGTACTTCTACTCCAAGCTCTTTTAGATATGGAAGTGCCGCATTCATTGCTGCAATTTCAGTTGGACATACAAATGTAAAATCTGCTGGATAAAAACAAATTACTGTCCATTTTCCTTTGTAATCATTACTGCTAACTTCTGTATAGTGCCCGCTCTCAGCATTATAAGCTTCCATTTTAAATTCTGGCATCTGTTTTAATACTAAAACCCCTTCTTGTGTTTTTACTTCTTCCATTGTTACCTCCTGTTTTAAGTTTTTATCTTCACAAGCCATAAAAACTCCTTTATATGCAAAATAATTATATCAATTAAATTTTTTTTTGTCAATAATAAACTTCAAAGGAAAAAAATTATTCCTCAAAAATTTTATCCAAGTCCATAAAAAGATTTGGATGTTCTTTTTTTATTTTTTTTACTATGTTTGAAACTTTTTCATCTGGATTAATTTTCATCTCCTCTTTAACGACTGCTTTAACATCCTCTAAATCAATTGGAAATTCTGGAATAATTTCTCTTTCTAAATTTAAATTAAATTCCATCTCTAAAAGTTTATTAAACTTATCTTGAAGCTTTTTATAAAAAGAAGCTTCAATTCCTATCATTTGAGTATCTTTAAAATTAATTAATACAAACCTATCCCTAGCCTCCACATCAGAACACTCAATAACTTTTTTAATTTCATCCACTTTTACAAATTCCTCATTAGCCATACCATCAATCCTTTTTGAGCATGGAGTCTATTTTCTGCTTCTTGAAAAATCTCTTTTGAATGCTTCTCAAAAACCTCTTCACTTACTTCATATCCTCTATAAGCTGGAAGACAATGCAAAAATAAAGCATCTTTTTTTGCAAGGCTCATAAGCTCACTATCAACTTCAAATCCTTTAAAATCCCTAACCCTTTTTTCTTTTTCATCTTCTTGTCCCATACTAACCCAAGTATCAGTAGTTACTACATCTGCATCTTTTACCGCCTCTTTTGGGTCATTTGTAAAGATAAGTTTAGCTCCACTCTCCTTTGCAATCAAAAGAGCTTTATTTTTTATCTCTTCATCAATCTCATACCCTTTTGGAGTCGCAATCCTTAGCTCAAACCCAAGCTTACTTGCTAAAATAGCCCAAGAATTTGCCATATTATTCCCATCTCCAATATACGCTACAATAGTTTTTTTAGGATTTTCAAAATCAAATTTTTTAAATTCTATCATCGTCATCAAATCAGCAAGAAGCTGCACAGGATGACACAAATCAGTAAGTCCATTAATTACAGGCACTCTACTATATTTTGCAAACTCTTCAAGCCTATCTTGACCAAAAGTCCTTATCATTATCAAATCAACCATTGAGCTTATAACCCTTGCGGTATCTTTTACTGGCTCCCCTCTTCCAAGTTGAATATCGCGACTACTAAGAAAAATACCATTTCCCCCAAGCTGATTAATCCCAACTTCAAAACTTACTCTTGTACGAGTTGAAGATTTCTCAAAAATCATTGCAAGTTGCTTATATTTTAAGTAAGGCTTAAATATTTTATTTTTAGTCTCTTTTTTTATCTTAAACCCAAGCTCTATAATCTCTTTTATCTCTTTTTTGCTATAATCTATCAGCCATAAAAAATGTCTCAATTTCCATCCTTTATTATTTATTAGGTTATAATTTTATCAAAAAAGGAGCTTTTTTGGAAAAGTCACAAATAGCAACCCTCCCTACAAAGTTTGGAACATTTAAAATCCAATCTTTTAAAGAAAAAGACAAAGAACACTTAGTCATTTTTACAGAAAATCTCCCAAAAATTCCTCTTATTAGAATTCATAGCGAATGTTTAACAGGAGATGCACTTGGAAGTTTAAAGTGCGATTGCGGAGAGCAACTTGAATACGCACTAAGAAAAATAGCAAAAAAGGGCGGAATGGTAATTTATCTTAGACAAGAAGGCAGGGGCATTGGACTTTTTAATAAAGTAAACGCATATGCTCTCCAAGATAAAGGACTTGATACGGTAGAAGCAAATCATCAACTTGGATTTGAAGCAGACCTTAGAGATTTTAGTGTAGTAGAAGAGATTTTAAAAGAATTTAACATCAAAAAAATATATCTTCTTACAAACAATCCTAAAAAAGAGTTTGCATTTAAAGAGATTAAAGTTGTAAAAAGAGTGCCAATTAAAATGCCTCCAAACCCTTTTAATGAAAATTATTTAAAAACTAAAAAAGAAAAACTTGGACACAAACTATAAAGGTTAAGAAGATTTAAGCAATACCTTCTATTGACTAAATCATAGAAAAATTGATAAAATTTAAAAAATAAGGAAATATATTCAAAAAAACAAACAAAAAAAGAATTAATATGCAAGAATTAGTTCAAATCATCAAAAAGAAGATGATTTAAAAAAGAGTTATATTTAGCAAAACAAGGAAAGCAATACAAGAAAATAGCAAAGAGACTAAATGAAAATATTTGAAATTAGAGTAAAATCACAAAAAGACAAAAACTTTTTTATAAACTATATCTACAAATTTGGAGTTGATTTATATAAAAAAATGAGATATATCTATTCTCCAAAAGAGAAATATGATTCCACTAAAAGAGGATTATTTAAGAATAAAACTCTTAATAAAGTATGGAATACCAATTTAAATGGAGCGGTAAATCATATAAAAGTTGCTTTTAAAAAATCGTTTAAATGGTTAATTAGTTATATGTGGAAGATATGCAATCAATTAAAACTAAAAAATGCAGGCGAATTTTATTATTGGAATAGCCACAACAGTAAAGCTCAAAAAGAGCAAACGATACCACAGGCTTATAGATATGCTTATAGAAGCTATCTGTAAATCTGTAATGGCGGTAAAATATGGAAGAGAAGTTTATAAAAGAATTACTAAAATGGAACAAAACCCACAAACTAACAAACTATTCCTCATACGAAGAGATAAAAAAGCAAATAGAAGATAGTCTGTATCCTTTAAAAATAGAACCTATTTTAAAAGATGCAAAAAGTGCAATTGATATTGGCACAGGAGCTGGATTTCCAGGGCTTATTTTAGCTATGAATATGCCAAATACAACTTGGTATCTGGTAGAACCAATAAAAAAAAGATATAGCTTTTTAAACTACATTAAAACCCTTTTAAATTTAAAAAATGTAAAAGTAATCCCAACAAGACTTGAAAATTCAAATCTTCAAAAAGTAGATTTAATTACAAGTAGAGCAGTTATGAGAGTAAAAGATATTTTAAAAATAGCAAAACCTTTTATGCACGAAAATTCAACTTTACTTCTTTATAAAGGGTCAAATATCTTTGATGAGTTAAAAGAAGCAAATGTAGACGCAAAAATAATCTCAAAAGATAAAAGAAATTATATCTTTATAAAGGAATAAAATGGCAAAGTTAATACTATTTTTAATAATAGTTGGGATTATTTACTTTATTTTTAAATCCAAAAAAAAGAAGACTACCTATAAAGAACCTCCCATAAAAGATTTAATAATGTGCGAGAAGTGCAAAACTTTTTATACGAAAAACGAAATTTTAAAAATTAATGGAAAAAACATATGTAAGGAGTGTTATGATAATTCTTGAAAAACCATTTAGCAACGAAGAATTTGTAAGAGTAAATTCAATTGAAGATATAAAAAAAACAAAGCCAAATAAAACTTTAATCTTTAAATATTGCGATTCAAGCTTAGAAGTTTACAACTTTTGCAAAATAAACTCAATTCCTTATGCAGTAGAGGTATCAAATATAAAAGAGCTTATATTTATCTCAAACCTCAACGCAAAATACGCCTTTTGCAAAGATTTAACAACTGCTAAAAAGCTCCAAGAAGTTGCAGAAAACTACCTACTGGATACAAAAATAATCTATCTTGCAAAGAGCTTAGACGAAATTGAAAAAGTAGCATCTTACTCAATTGATGGGATAAAAGTTGAAAAATCTTAAAAATTTTGACTTTTTTTTAATCTTATTAATCCTACCATTTATTGGCATTAGCCTCTTTTTAGTCTCAGAAATTTCACCTATGCTTTTTAAAAAAGAGTTAGCCTACATTGGAATTGGAGGAGTTATATTTATAATTATATATATGCTTCCTCTTAGAAAATTACTTTGGATAATTCCCATAATATATTGGGCAAACATTTTGCTTTTAATAATGGTAGATTTATTTGGAATTAAAATCCTTGGAGCCAGAAGATGGCTAAAAATCCCACTTCTTAACATTACAATCCAACCATCAGAATTTATGAAAACAACTCTTCTTTTAATGCTTGGATATTTAATCTACCGCAATCCCCCTCGCCCCCTTTACAATTTAAAAGAGTTTTTAAAACTCTCTTTTTACATTCTTTTGCCATTTTTGCTTATTGCAAAAGAACCTGACCTTGGAACTGCTCTTATTACTTTAATCGTCGGATTTGGAGTATTATTTGTAATAGGAGTTGAAAAAAAGATATGGATTACTCTTTTTATAGGAGCTATTATCTTCACTCCAATTGCGTATAAATATCTTTTAAAAGATTACCAAAGAAAAAGAATTGAGCAATTCCTAACAAAACCAAGCTATCATGTCAGACAATCGTTAATCGCTATTGGAAGCGGAGGCTTAACTGGCAAAAGCGAAAAAGAAGCCACTCAAACTCAATTAAAATTCCTCCCCATTGCAAGTAGTGATTTTATATTTGCTTACTTAGCCGAAAGATTTGGATTTATTGGAGTTAGTTTAGTAATTTTGCTTTATTTTACCTTAATTGCATATCTTTTAAAAAAAGCTGAGAGACTAAAAGAGGATTACTTTGCAAAAGTTATGTTTATTGGAGTTGGACTTATGATTTTTATTTATGCATTCGTAAATATGGCAATGACAATGAACTTAGCACCAGTTGTAGGAGTCCCTTTGCCTTTGATTTCACACGGAGGCACAAGTTTTATCAATTTTATGATTTTATTTGCAATTTTAGAGAATTTGATAAGTAAAAAAGAGTTTTTACATAGCTATGGAGTAAAGTAGGAGCCTTATTTAGACTCCTCTTTATTTTCTTCTTTATTTTCAGCTTTTGGCATTTGAGTTGGAGCTTTTGGTTGGTTGAATTTAACCATAAGAGATGAAAGTTTTTCTTTAAGAGTTTCAAAGATATCTTTTGTTGACTCTTCACCTTCAAGGATTTTTTCAAGTTTTTCAATTTCTTCATAAAGGTCTTTATAATCAACTTTATATCCAAGTGCTTCTGCAAGCGCAATTTGTTCTTTTGCATACGCAAGCAACTCTTTTAACTCATCTTTATTTGGATTTTCACCATTTGCAAGCTCATTTGCTCTAATGATTGTTTGTTCTGCTCTTAGAATTGGCAATGGAATCACAATTTTTTGAATTACCAATGTTTCAAGAGCCTCAATTAAAAGTGCTTTTGCTTCTTCAAATTTTTCTTGCTCAATTAATGGAATAATTGCTTTTAATACAACTGGATATGTTCCAATTGGAAGTGCTGTTACATAAATATCAAGCTCACTTGCAAGTTGAAGCATAATATCTCTTGCAACTTGAACTTCACCTTCTTTAATAAGTCTTACAACCTCAGCTTTTGCAAACTCTACATCATCAATTGTCCCTGGAAAATCAATAACTTGCTCTTTAACATCAACAGGTACAACTTGTAAATTTGGATCTCTTGCAATTAATACTTCAAGTTTTCCAAGAATATTTGCAATCTCTTCAAGAGCTTTATCTTTTTCTTTGTTATCAAGTAACTCAATTACTTTTGTAACTAAATTAATAGCTTCTACTGCTTCTTGTGTGATTTTTTTCACTCTCTCATCAATGTAATTTTCTTGTGCTTGATTTACTTTGTTAGTAACTTCTTTATTTTCTTCCATTCTTACATCAGTTTTAACTTCTGCCATTTTTCCCTCCTTAAATTTTTTATAATTATATAATTTTAGCCACCTTATGTCAAGGTTTTTTAGATATTTTCTTTAAAAAAGTTAAAAAAATAGTTTGATAACCAAACTCTCTGGCACTTTTAAATAATCCCCCTATTAAAAAGGGGTAACTTCAACTGATTTAAACCTTGCCGTTTTTACTTTATGATCAGACTCATCTCCAAAAAGGTAATTAATTTTATTTTTTGCAAAATGAAAAGTAGTAAAAAAAGTATAAGGTCTTACTTTATCTGTAAATTTAACTCTAAGAGGACCACTTATGCCATAAGCTGATTTTAACCTAACAACTTCTCCTATTTCACCTTTGTGAATTTCATTAACTAACAAAATATCATCCCCATATCTTTTTGTAAGTCTTTCACTTTTTGCACTCTGAGCTGCATTATTGTATTGAGCAAGTGCTCTTCCAGTATTTAAATACCACTTTCTCTTTCCTTCAAGCAAATCTTTAACCTCTCCTCTTAGATGATACTTATGATAGTGAAAATGCCCTTTTCCATCAGGAGTGCTAAACTTATCAAGATGTAAAATAGGCGAATCGCTCCCATCTTCTTTAATTGGCCATTGAAGAGGTTTTTTTTCAAGTCTCTCATAAGTAGCTCCTCTAAATCTACTAACTTCTCTTTTACACGCTTCAAAAACTTCTTCGCTATCTTCATACCCTCTATCTACTCCAAGCCTTTTTGAAATTTCACTCAAAACTTCCCAATCATCCGGTAAACTACTCTTTATAAGAGGTTTACTTAAATGAAGGCGTCTTTCTGCATTTACATAAACTCCCTCTTTTTCATAAGCGCTTTTTGTAGCAAATACAATATCAGCTTTTTTTACTATCTCATTTTCCATAACTTCCATTACCATCAAAAATTCAAGCTCTCTAAAAGCTTTGTGAATTTTATTTTGGTTTGGATGAATGTGTAAAATATCCTCCCCCATATTAATAATTGTTTTTATTTTTCCTCTTAACATCTCATCAATCATATCAGGAGTCATAAGTCCAACTTCACTTGGGCGAACATAATCTGGAAGATAATAAGGTAAACATCCAACATCACAAGCACCTTGGACATTATTTTGCCCACGAAGCGGCAACACCCCAGCACCTTTTTTAAAGTTCCCAGTAAGCATTGCAAGATTGCTTATCGCATTTACGCTCTCAGTCCCATCAATATGCTCAGTAACCCCAAGCCCCCAAGCAAAAATAGTCTTTTTTGTAATAAGCTTTGCAATCTCTTCAATTTGCTCCTTAATTTTTTCAAATCCTTTTAATTTTTCAAAAAACTTTTTATCATACTTATCTTTTAAAATTAGATTTTTATATTCTTCAAACCTCACACACCTATTTTTTACAAACTCTTTATTAATTAAATCTTTTTGAATCAACTCTTTTGCAATTGCATTTAAAAAGAGTAAATTTGCTTCAAACGGCAAAACGACTGCAACATCGGCAAATTTCATTAAAGGAATTTCCCTTACATCTACAACTATTAACTTAGCACCTCTTTTTTTGGCTTTTATTATTCTATTTGCTACCATAGGGTGGGCCTCTGTTGTGTTTGAACCTATAACAAAAATAGTCTCAGCATCAAGTATAGCATCAAAATCCACACTGCTTGCCCCCTCCCCTATACTCATTTTAAGTCCGCTTAAACTTGGAGAGTGACAAACTCTTGCACAATTATCAATATGGGGAGTCTTTATAACTTCTCTTGCAAAATGCTGCAACATCCAAGCACTCTCTACATTACTCCTTGCTCCTCCAATTACTCCAATTGATTTTGGAGTATATTTTTTTACAATATCCTTAATTTTCCACGCCGCAATATCCAAAGCCAAATAGAATGGAGCTTTATAAAATCTCTCATCAAAAGGCATTAAATTTGCAAGTCTAACTTGCAACGAAAAAGGCATATTTTTAGCTTCTCTATCTACAAAATCATAACTTATTAAGTGCTCTTTTAATCTATGCTTTAAAAACTCATATCCATATCTACCCTTAATACAAAGCTCCCCTCCACTTGAAATTCCATTTTTTAAAGGTTTTATCTTTACAATTTTGTTATCTTTTACCTCAACATCAATCTCACACCCTACCCCACAATAAGTGCAAACAGATACCATAAAAGCCCTTTTTTGAGAGAATATATCCTATTTTACAAATTTTTGCAATAAATTATCTTGAATTTTAAGTGGCAAAAGAGTAAAAAGTTTAATTAAGTAATAAAATCTCTTTGGAAAAGCATACTCTCTTAGCTCCCTCTCTATTGCCATCTCAATCCTATCAACTCCATCACTAAGCTCCATTAAAAATGGCATATAAAAATCATTTTTAGCAGTCATATCCGTTTTTATAAACCCTGGTAAAATGTTTATTACTTTTATATTATCTTTTGCAAGAAGATTCCTAAGAGACTGGGCATAAGAATTTAAAGCTCTTTTGCTTGCACTATAAGGCAAAGAAGTAGGAGAAGCCACTAAACTTGCAAGAGAAGAGATTAAAACAATTTTTCCATCTTTTCTCTTTTGCATCTTTGGCACAATCCCCTCTAACAAAGCGTGGATACTTAAAAAGTTAATATCAAAAGTCTTTTTAAAATCCTCAAAAGGGGTAAAATTTGGAGAGTGAGGAAGAGATATCCCAGCATTACAAATAACTAAATCAACATCAACCCCCCTTCCAAATTCCCTAACTTTTTCTAAATCAGCCAAATCCAAAGCAACTCCCTTAACATTACTAAATTCACTTTCAAGTTCCATTAATTTCTCTTTATCCCTTGCAATAGCATAAATCTTATTAGCTTTTTTAGAATATCTTCTAATAAGCTCCCTACCAATTCCTCTACTTGCACCAGTTATTAAAACTCTCATTATTATTTCTCCTTAACATAATAATTTGTTATAATAGCTAATAAAAAGGAGAATTATGACTTACAAAGCTTATAATATCAAAAGCATCAAAAAATTACCTCAAATAATAAAAAATCTACCAAAAGAAGAGATTGAAAATATAGAAATTGCCGCAAAAATTTTCCCATTTAAAGTGAGTAATTATGTTTTGGACTTAATTGACTGGAAAAATTATAAAGATGACCCTATTTTTAGACTCGTATTCCCTCAAAAAGAGATGTTAAAAGAAGAAGATTTTAAAAGATTAAAAAATGCTCCGCCAGATGAAGTCGATAAAATCATTTATGAAATAAGAATGAAACTAAATCCTCATCCAGCCGGTCAAAAAGAGAATATTCCAGAAATTAATGGAATTAAACTTGCAGGAAGTCAACACAAGTATAAAGAGACAATTTTATTTTTCCCAAGACAAGGACAAACTTGCCACGCATATTGTAGTTTCTGTTTTAGATGGCCTCAATTTACAGGAATAAATGAATTAAAATTTGCAATGAAAGAGATAGAAGCTTTAATTGAGTATATAAAAGCACATCCAACAATTACTGATATTTTATTTACCGGTGGAGACCCAATGGTAATGAGCGCAAAAATTTTTAAAACTTACATTGATGCAATAATTGATGCAAAAATTCCTCACTTACAAAACATAAGAATAGGCTCAAAAGCACTCGCATTTTGGCCATATAGATTCATAAGCGATAGTGACTCACAAGAACTTCTTGATACATTCAAAAAAATAGTAGATAGTGGATATCATCTAGCATTTATGGCTCATTTTAGCCACTATAAAGAATTAGAAACTGATGCTGTAAAAGAAGCTATTAAAAACATCCAAAAAACAGGAGCAATCATTAGAACTCAATCACCTATACTAAATCACATTAATGCAAGTAGCGAAGTTTGGGAAAAGATGTGGAAAGAGCAAGTTAGACTTGGAATGGTGCCTTATTATATGTTTATGCCAAGAGATACAGGAGCAAAAGAGTATTTTGATGTACCACTTGCAAAAGCTTATAAAATCTATAAAGATGCAATAAGCAAAGTTTCAGGACTTGCAAGAACGGTTAGAGGTCCGAGTATGAGTGCGGCTCCTGGAAAAATAGCAGTTACAGGAGTTAGTGAGATAAACGGAAAAAAAGTATTTGTTTTAAATATGCTCCAAGCTAAAAATCCATCCCTTGTAAATATCCCATTTTTTGCAAAGTATGATGAAAAAGCAAGCTGGATTGATGAATTAAAACCGGCTTTTGCCAATAAATTTATATTTGAATGATTTATGTCATTTCAAAACTCTTCAACGCCCTTTTGCCTCCTGGCATTTTTATAATAATTTTATTTTTAGCAGGAGTCTTTGCAAAAAGATTTAAGTGGCTCTTCTTTTTTAGTGCAATTATGTTATGGGCAATTTCTATAAAATTTGTAAGCAATCTTTTAATCTATCCACTTGAAAAATTCTCTCATAAAGAGAACATAACTCCAAAAGCAGTAGTCGTTTTAGGTGGAGGCGTAAATCCAAAAGATATTCTAAAATCAAGCCCAGATGCCTTTAAAAGAGAAGTTTATGGAATATTACTTGCACAAAAATATAACTTACCTTTAATTTTTACGGGAAATGAAGCAAATTTTACAAAAAAAACCATACAACTCATAACTTCAACTTGCAATTGCAACATAAAAAGCTACTTTGAAGATAAGTCTCTTACAACTTATCAAAATGCCTCTTTTACTTCAAAATTATTTGAAAAACTTAAATTAAAAAAAGAGATTTTCTTAGTAACAAGTGCTTACCATATGAAAAGAAGCTATTATCTTTTTAAGCATTTTGGATTTAAAATAATCACCAAACCAGTTGGCTTTTTCTATTCACCCAATTATAAATGGATTGACTTTCTTCCAAGTGCAAATAATTTCTACATAAGTTACAAAGCCCTCCACGAATATTTTGGGCTTTTGAGCTTAAAAATAAGGGGAATTATTTAAGTCCCCACTTTTTCATAACTTTTTGTCCCCAAGGAGATGCAGACAAATCAACAAATTCTTTTGCCAAATCTTGATTCTTACTATAAATTGTTGTTGCAATTATAAGTTTCCTTTTTGGTGCATATCTTTCTGGAATATCAATATAATCAACTTTTTTTCTATTATTTCCCCAATAATAAACAGCTCTCCAATTCAAAGCCGCATCAATTTCAGGCTCAAACCCAGCAAGTGCTGAAATTAAGGATTTTGATGCTAAAAAAATTTGAGCTTTTTTTCTTACTTTTTTATAAAACTCATCTCCTCCATAGCGAATTAAAACCTCTTTTGCAGTTTTTCCAACTGAGCTTCTATCACTTCCTAGTCCAACTTTAATATCATTTCTAATAAAATCTCTTAAAGTTTTTACATTTTTTGGATTACCTTTTGTCACAAAAATTTTAAGCTGATTGTAACCTATCTCTTTTTTATAAGGGAAAAGATAACTTTTTTTATTAATAAACTCATCACTCCCTGGTAAATATAAATCAGCTCTTTTTGCATTTTCAAGTTTTCTAAGAAGCATCCCAGAAGAACCTGTAATCATTCTAATTTTTACATCTGGATGTTTTTCTTGAAATTTTTTAATAATATCTTTCATTGCTTTGCTCATAGTAACACCGCAGTAGAAATTAAGAGTAGCAGCTGAGAGAAAAGAAGCTACTACAAAAGATAACATCCCAACTTTTTTCATCTTTACTCCTTTTTAATTGCGTCCTAATTTTATTATATCAAAAAAAAGATAAAAATATACAAAATAGAACTTACAATAATTAAAAATGCAACTTTTCTTGGATAGAGATTAAATAATGATGCAAGATTTACATTCGTTACTGCCAAAGGTGAGAGAGATTCTAATAATACAATCTTTGAAAAAGGAGGCTTTAATCCAGCAATTTTTACCACCAAAAAAGTTACCAAAGGAAAGATAATAAATTTATTTACCATCGTAATAACTCCAAGTTTTAAAGAGATTTCTCTTATCTTAACCTCAGCTATATAAATCCCAAAAATAACAAGTTGAGTAACAATTGAAGCAAAAGCACCCATTTGTAAAATTTTCATAACTTCTTTTGGAAAAGTTACATGAAAATAGTTCAAAACCAAAGCAAGTATCCCAAACCACATAATAGGAATTTTAGCCACTTTAATAATGGCATTTTTAAAAGAGTATTCCCCTTTTGCAAAAAAGAAGATTCCAAAACTATAAACAAAAAACATATTCGCAAGATTTATCAAAGTAGCAACACTCGCTCCAACATCTCCAAACAAAGCATAACAAACAGGCACCCCAATATTACCAGTATTTGCAATCAAAGCAGTAATTGAAGCAATAATTCTTTCCTTTTTATCTTCTAAAATGCGGGCAGTAAAATAAGTAAAAATTAAACTTACAAAAATTGCAATAAAATAAAAAATTGGAGAGAGGATTAAATCTTTGTTTAAAGGCACAAGCATAATCCCCCACAAAACCAAAAACGGCTGAAAAAAATAAGTAGATAAGATAACCAATGTCTTTGCTTCAATCTCTTTAAAAAACTTTTTTGCTAAAAACCCCACTAAAATAAAAACATAAACTCCAATAATAGCTAACACAACTATCCCTTAATAAATTTTAAACTATTCCTTAATAAATTTTAAAATCTCTTCTTTTATTGCATTTTTATTTATTATGTTCTCATTAACAATCTCTTTTTCAAAAAGCTCTCTTATAACATCAGGAGCCTTTACATCATAGTGAGTTTCAATGTAAGCAATTGCATCTTTATCTGAAATTGTAACCTCTTCATTTTCTACAATCTCCCTCTCAACATCCTCGCCAGTTAGCGCATAATAGATACTTGGAGCAAACTTCGTCCACTCAGCCGTAGAATAAGCTACAACATAATTTTTAATTTTGCCTTTTTCTTTTAGATTTTCATAAGCTTTTATAGCTGTGGCTGTATGTGGATCCATTAGATAATTCTCTTTATTTGCATACCTTCTTATAATCTCTTCACACTCCCCATCCGTTGCAAAATCAGCGTCAAAATCTTTTTGAATTTCTTTTAACTCATCAGGGGTTAATACAAAATATCCATCCCTCTCCAAACTCTCCATTAACTCTTTTGTCCTCTCTTCTCCAAACTTATCAAAAAGCATCCTCTCAACATTGCTTGATTTTAAAATATCCATAGCCGGAGAGATTGTTTTTATAAGCCTTTTATCCCTTAAATCATACCTTCCAAATTTTATCATCTCATAAAGAACATTGTTTTTATTTGAGGCAATAATAATCTTATCAACAAAAAGTCCCATTTTTTTTGCATAATAAGCCCCAAGTGCATTTCCAAAGTTTCCGCTTGGAATAATTAAATCAATCTTATCACCTAAATTAATCTCACCATTTTCAACCAACTTCAAATAGCTCCAAAAATGATAAATTATCTGAAATATAATCCTTCCAAAGTTTACACTGTTTGCGGCTGAGAGTTTTAATCCAGCTTCACTAAGACTTTTTTTAAAATCTTTATTCTTTAAAAGATTTTTAAGTGCACTTTGGGCATCGTCAAAATCCCCCAAAATTCCAAGCACTTTTTCATTCTTGGCAGTAGTTGTAACCATTTGAAGTTTTTGAACTTCACTAGTGCCATTATGAGGATAGATACAAACTACCTTGATATTCTCTTTATTCTCAAAAGTTTTTAAAGTAGCAGGTCCAGTATCCCCAGAAGTTGCAGCCATAATAAGATACTTTTCATCCTTTTTTTTCGCAAGCTCAGACAAAATCACTCCAAAAGGTTGGAGTGCCATATCCTTAAAAGCCCTCGTTGGTCCGTGCCAAAGCTCAGCCACACTCAAATCACTTTTTACTTTAACAACCGGCACAACCTCATCATCATCAAAATTTCTAAGATAGGTATAAAGAGCTTTATTAATCAAATCTTTATCAATATCAATTTTAAAAAGTCCTAAAACCCCTTTTGCAAGAGATTTATAACTCTTCTCTTCATTATCACTTAAAAATCTAATCAAAAATCTCTCATCAACTTTTGGAAGCTTTTTTGGAACATAAAGCCCTCCATTTGGTGCGGCTGGATTTAAAATAACCTCACTAAATCTCCTCTCACCTTCACTTCCACGTGTTCCAATAAACTTCATTTTAAACCCTTTTTATTGAAATTATAGTAAAATTTCACAAAAAAGGATTATCCTTGAATAAAGAACTCCAAGAAGCAATTAAAAAATACTCTCTCTCACATAAAGAATTCCACTCACACTTACTTGATAAATCAAAAGATAACCTTATCGGAATGTTAAGCGATTTAATTACAATGTATATCAACGATAAAAATTCCTCAACTCTTAGAGAATTTTTAACAACCTCTATTGCCGGATATACCCATTTAGAAGATAAAATAGGTTATAACGGATACAAACAATCAAGTTATAAAAAACCAATCTATTGTGAAGTAAAACCAAAAAACATCTTTTCAAAATCCAATAAAAAATTAAACGGAGGAGGAAACTTTACAGACTATACTTGGGAAAGATTTAAAAAAGATAAAAAAGCAAATCCCAACATGTTAATAAGTGGATTTATAGATGGAGAGTTAATTTACATTATAGAATTTCCCTTTAATAGTAAAAATTTCCTCTCCCACTTAGAAGAAAAACTAAAACAAAGATTTCCAAATGGAGATAAAAAAGGAGAATATTTAAGAAGTCTCTCTTTTAGTTTCAAACACTACAAAAACGACAATCCAAAAGCTATTTTTAAAAGAAAAAATCTAACAAACTATGAAAAATATATAACCAAAGAACTTTTTAATTTTTTAAAGGAGAAAAATGGAGCTAAATAAAATCTACATTGGAGATGTTTTAGAAGTTTTAAAATCACTTCCTGATAACAGCATAGATTTAGCAATTACTTCTCCTCCTTATAACAAAGGCGAAAATAAAAAAGGGTGGCTTGTTAAAAATGTAAAATATAAAGGTATAAGTGATAAAATAAAAGAAGAAGAGTATCAAAAATGGCAAATAGAAGTTTTAAATGAAGTATACAGAGTAATAAAACCAGGAAGTAGTTTTTTTTATAATCACAAAATACGTTGGGAAAAAGGTATTATGCTCCATCCAATAGAGTGGATTAGCAAATCAAATTGGCATATCCGTCAAGAGATAATTTGGGATAGAGGAATTGCAGCTAATATAAGAGGTTGGAGATTTTGGCAAGTAGAAGAGAGAATATACTGGCTTTACAAACCAAGAGATAAAAAAGATTTAATCGGAGATGAACTTTTATCCAAGCACGCTCTTTTAACTTCAATTTGGAAAATTCCACCAGAAAAAAACAATCCCCACCCAGCCCCTTTCCCAATAGAAATTCCAACCAGAATAATTTATTCAATTTTTGATGAAGAAAAAAACAAAATAATACTTGACCCATTTGCTGGAAGCGGCACAACCCTTGTAGCTGCAAAAGCCCTAAATCACAATTATATTGGAATTGAAAAAGTAAAAGAGTATGCAGACTTTGCAAAAGAGAGATTAAAAAACTATCAACAAGAACTTCCAAAAATAAAAGAAGAATTAAAAAAGCATCAAGTAAAAAAAAGCTTTAAAGAGAGAAAAGCAAGAGGTGAGTTTACAGGTAAACATAAACCTAAAACCACTCTTTTTTAGTTACAATTTCACAAAAAAGGATAAGTGTGATACCTTTTCATATCCATAGCGATTACTCTTTGCTTCACTCTCCTTTAAAAATTAAAGACCTTGTAAAAAAGGCAAAAGAGCTTGGGTATAAAAGTCTTGGGATTTGTGAGCTTGATAATATGTTTAGTGCAATTGAATTTTATGAGAGTTGCAAAAAAGAAGAGATTAAGCCAATAATTTCAACTGAGGTTTGGGTAAAAAAGGATAATTCAACTCACAGAATGATTCTAACTGCTAAAAATTACCAAGGATATAAAAATTTAATGTATTTAAGCTCAATTAGCTATCTTTATCACATGGAAAATGAAAAACCAATTTTACCTTATGAAGAGCTTATAAAAAATCAAGACAATATTGCAATTATCTTGCCAATGTTAGAGAGTGAGATTGGATTTCACTTAAATATTACGGATGAAAAAAATATTTTAAAAGGAGCAGCTGGATATGAGAGAGCAAAAGAGATTTTAAATAGTTTAAAAAAAGATTTAAAAGAGCTTTACTTAGAATTTAGAAGAGATAATTTTAAAGAGAGCTTAATTGAAAACGATTTAATAAATCTTAGCAAAGAGTGCAATATCCCTTTAATTGCTTCAAGCAATATCTACTACCTCAATAAACTTGATTACATCTACAAAGACGCACTTGAATGTATTGAAGAGAATAAACAATTTGATGATATCCACAGAGAATTTGACATAGGAAAATATTATCTAAAAAATAAAGAAGAGTATGAAGAAATTTTTAAAGATGTAAAAGACGCCTTAGAAAATAATAAAAGCCTATTTGAAAATATAGATATACAAATCCCTCTAAATAATCCAACTCCTCCAACTTTTAAATTTACAAAAGAGTATGCAAAAGCTGAGGGGCTTGATATTACAAATGATGTTGAATACTTTGAGTACAAATGTAAAGAAGGGCTTAAAAAAAGACTAAAAAAAATCCCCCCAAACCTTCACGATAAGTATAAAAAAAGATTAGAGTATGAGATGGATATTATTAAAAAGATGAAATTCCCAGGATATATGCTAATAGTGTGGGATTTTATCAACTACGCAAAAGACCCAAGTCGCCATTTAAGAGGAGATGGAAACCCTATCCCAGTTGGTCCTGGGAGAGGGAGTGCTGCTGGGAGTTTAGTAGCATATGCACTTGAAATTACAAACATTGACCCAATAAAATATGGGCTTTTGTTTGAGAGGTTTTTAAATCCACAGAGAGTTTCTATGCCAGATATTGATGTAGATTTTTGCCAAGATAGAAGAGATGAAGTTATTGAGTATGTGCAACAAAAATATGGAAACGAAAATGTAGCCCAAGTTATTACCTTTGGTTCATTACTTGCAAAAGGAGTATTAAGAGATGTTGCAAGAATTTTTGGAATTGATTATAGTGAAGCTGATAGATTTGTAAAATTAATCCCAGATAAACTTGGAATTACTCTAAATGAAGCAAAAGAGATTGAAGAGAAGATTAATCAAATAATAAAAGAGGACCCTCTTTATGAGAGACTTTACTCTTTTGGAGAGGCGCTTGAAGGGGTAAAAAGAAACACAGGAAAACACGCAGCAGGAGTTGTAATAAGCGATACAAAACTTTGGGAAAAATCACCCCTATATAAACAACATCAAAAAGACAATTTCCACACTACTCAATACTCTTTAAACTATCTTGAACCGGTTGATTTGATTAAATTTGACTTTCTTGGATTAAAAACTCTCTCAGTAATTGATAAAGCGGTTAAATTTATAAAATTCAACAAAAATAAAAAGATAAATATTGATGATTTAACCCTTGATGATAAAAAAGTTTTCGAATTAATCCAAAGCGGAAAAACCCTTGGGCTTTTCCAAATTGAATCAGATGGGATGAGAGATTTAGCAAAAAGATTAAAGCCTACAAATTTTGAAGATATTATCGCTATGCTAGCCCTCTATCGCCCAGGTCCTATGGATGCAGGGATGCTTGATGATTACATTGAAAGAAAACACGGAAGAAAACCAATTAGCTACTTTTATGAAGAGTTTGAAGAAGTACTAAAACCTATCTTAGAACCAACTTATGGAGTAATTGTCTATCAAGAGCAAGTTATGCAAATAGTTCAAGCAATTGGAGGATTTAGCTTAGGTGAAGCTGATATTATAAGAAGGGCTATGGGTAAGAAAAAAGCCGACCTTATGGCAAAATATGCCGAAGAGTTTGCAAAAAGGGCAAGTGAGAGGGGATTTTCGTATGAGAATGCAAAAGCCCTTTTTAACCTGATTGAAAAATTTGCAGGATATGGATTTAACAAATCTCACTCAGCCGCTTATGCTATGATTACATATCAAACAACTTACTTAAAAACTTACTATCCAACTGAGTTTTTTGCTTCTCTTCTTACATACGATGCTGATAATACAGACAAAATCGCAAAATATATTGATGAAGCAAAATCACTTGGAATTGAGATTTTACCACCAGACATTCAAAAATCAAATGCAGAATTTACCCCACTTGATAATAAAATTTTATTTGGACTTAGTGCAATTAAAGGAGTTGGAATTAAAGCAATTGAGTCCATTATTCAAAATAGACCTTTTAAAAATTTAGAAGATTTTATCTTAAAAATTGACACAAGCAAAGTAAACAAAAAAGTTTTAGAACAATTAATAAAAGCAGGAGCTCTTGATAGCTTTGGATATAATAGAAAAACTCTTCTTAATAACTTAGAAGCAATGCTTGACTTTAAAAGAAGAGTAGAAGAGAGAAAAAACGCAATAAAGCACAAAAACTCTTTGTTTGCTACAATTGCCGATGAAGAGGAGATAAAAGAGAAACTTCAAATTATGCCTTTTGAAGAGTTTGATACCCAAACGCTCTTAGAAAAAGAGTTTCAAACTCTTGGATTTTATGTATCAGCTCATCCGCTTGACCCTTATAAAGAACAAATTGAAAAACTAAACTACAACCTATCAAGCGATTTAGAAGGTTTAATCGGAAAAGAAGCACTATTTGTTGGAAAAATTGACAAAATTCAATACAAAATCTCAAAAAAAGGTAATAAATTTGCAATTATAACTCTTATGGACTATCACGGTAAAATTAGCATTATGGTATTTAGAGATTTAGAAAAACTTGAAGCCCTAAAAGAGAGTCCAATTGCCATTAAAGCATTTGTTGATAAAAACGGAGAGTTTATAAGGCTTAGTGCAAGAAAAATTCTAACCCTAAAAGAAGCAGAGAGTGAAAAAGGAGCAATTAAAGAAGAGAGTATAATCCTAACAAAAACCCTCTCAAAAAATTATGAAGAAGAACTTATTCAAATCTACAATCTTCTAACTAAACACCCGGGTAACAAAAAAGCCATACTTCAACTAAAAACGCCTTTTGGATTCATCTTACAAATTGATACAAGAATAAAAACTTCACTAACTACTCTTGAATAAGTTCTTTTATCTTCTCTTTAAAGTTGCATAAAAATTGAGGATACTCTTCATCAACTTTACTCAAATCAACATACTCTCTCATAAATTCATCAAGAGGAATTCCAGCTTGCATTCCAAGCGAAAAGCTTTTAAACATCTCCTTTAATTTAGGAGAATCAACAAGCTCAACCATAGACTCAGCAAACGCAACCCCCTCATCAATCATCCCCTCTTTATAAAAGCCTATCATATTATCAAAAAGAGTTACAACCGCAAAAAGCTCCTCTTCATCGCTAAGATTAAATTTTTCATTGTTTGTAAGTTTATGCTGATATAAAATAAAAGCTTCATTAAAAGCTTTCTCAAACTCCTCAGTTGCTTTTTGAATATCACCTTTACTTAACGCATTTCTAAATTCTACATAATGTTTTTTTATACTCATTTTCTTCCTTTTTTATAAAATTTTACCATTTTATTTGCTTTTTTTGAATTTTATGGATATAATGTCAGTGCAAATTAATTTTTAGGAAAACAAATGAAAACAATTTATGTAGGAAACATTAACTATAACGCAACTGCTGATGAGCTAAAAGAACTTTTCTCTCAATATGGAGAAGTTTTATCAGCAAAAATCATTATAGATAGAGAAACAGGAAGAAGCAAAGGTTTTGGATTTATAGATATGGAAAGCGGAGCTGAGAGTGCAATTGAAGAACTCGATGGAAAAGAGTTTCAAGGAAGAAGACTTAGAGTAAACGAAGCAAGACCAAGAGCTTAATTCTCTTGGTTTTTCGCAAAAATAGTGCCAATCACTTTTATTAGACATCTACTATCCTTAAAAAAAACTTAAATTAAGCAATATTTAAGAAAAAGAAAGTAAAATTTCAAACTCAAAAAAGCTACAAAAGGATTAATAATGAAAAAAGGAATTCATCCAGAAATTATGGAATGCCAAGTAACTTGCACTTGCGGACATAGCTTTGTTGTATTCTCAGATAGACCAACTCTTAGAATTGAAGTTTGTGACAAATGCCACCCATTTTATACAGGTAAAGAGAGAAACTTAAATGTTGGTGGTAAAGTAGATAAATTTAAGAAAAAATACGGACTTGCTTAATTGCTTTTATTTGTCCCAACTCCAATTGGCAATTTAGACGATATTTCTAAAAGGGCTCTTTTAGCCCTAAACGAAGCAGAAGTAATTTTTTGTGAAGATACAAGGGTTACCAAAAAACTCCTAAATCTTTTAAACATTCCTCTTAATAAAAAATTTATCTCTATGCATTCTCATAATGAAGATAAAGTTATCAAAAATATTGATAAAAATGAACTTATAACTAAAAAATGTGTATATGTAAGCGATGCTGGAATGCCAGGAATTAGTGACCCTGGAAGCAAACTCATCCAATTTGCTCAACAAAATAAAATCCCATATAGCGTAATACCAGGAGCAAACGCTGCACTTACCGCATTCGTAGCAAGTGGATTTGAGGGAGAATTTTGTTTTATTGGATTTTTGCCTCACAAAGGAAAAGAGAGAGAAAATAAGCTAAAAGAAGTTATAAACTCAAAAAAAGTATCAATTCTTTATGAAAGCCCCCATAGGATTGAAAAATTAATAAACGAATTAAAAAAACTTATCCCAAACAAAGAAATATTCTTGGCAAAAGAGATAAGCAAAATCCATGAAACCTTTATAAAAGGAAAAGTAAAGGATATAGAACTTGAAAATACAAAAGGGGAGTGGGTTGTTGTAATTGATAAAGCAAAAAAAGAAAATAAATTAAGCTTAAACTATGAAGATATTTTAAATTTACCACTTCCTTTAAAAGAAAAGTCAAAACTTCTTGCAAAAATTAGCGATAAATCAGCAAAAGAAATATACAAAGAACTCCAAGAAAAATAAAAATTAACTTTTAATTGAAACTTTTTTTGATAAAATACTACTTATGATAGTTTATGGAAAAAGAGTAATTGAATACATAATTAAAAAACACCCTAAAATTGTTGAAGAAATTTTAATTGCAAAAAAGCTAAGTAAAGATGAACTTAAAAAATTTAAAAATTTTAAAATAAAATTCATTGATAATAAAACAGCTCAAAAATTAAGCAAAAACCAAAACCACCAAGGCTTTTTTGCAAAAATAAACTTTACACCCCAAGAGTGGGATATTAGTGGGAGTTTTGTATTAGTTTTAGAAAATGTAACAGATATGGGAAATATTGGAGCAATTATTAGAAGTGCATATGCACTTGGAGTTGATTTAATTGTATTAACAGGAATTAAAGAACTAAAATGGGATAGAGTCATACGCACAAGTGCAGGAGCAGCTCTTGATATGAGAATTATTGTGCATAAAAATATTCTTGAACTTATAAATATCCTAAAAACAAAAGGATATTATATAGTAGGAGCTGACTTTGGAGGTAAATGCCGCCCTTCAAAAAAAGAAAAAATTGCCTTAATTATGGGGAATGAAGGGGAAGGACTTAGTAAAAGGGTAAAAGAAAAACTTGATGAGATAATTACAATTGAAATGAAAAGAGATTTTGACTCATTAAATGTATCAGTTGCAGCTGGAATTTTAATAGATAGGATTGTCAATGAGTGCTAAATTAGATGAATTTTTCAAAAAATATTCTATTGATGAAATATCAAAAAGAACAAAAATCTCCCCAATTTCTCTAAATTACATAAAAAATAGAGAATTTGATAAGTTAAATAAAGTAAAACTAAAAGGTTTTATTAAATTAATTGAAAGAGAATTTAAAGTCTCTTTGTTAGATGATGTTATGAAAGAATATGAAGAGTATTACCAATCACAAGCTCCAAAACAGGAAGAGCCAAAAAAAGAGATTCAAGAAAATAAAAATATCTATTTTAAAATCCTTGCAGTAGTAGCTTTGATAATAGGAGGTGGAATACTCTATATCCTTCAAAAACCCAAGCAATCAAATACTACTCAATTAACAAAACCACCTTATACTACCCAATTAACAAAACCAACTTACCAAACCCCAATAAATACTTCAAAAGAAACAACAAAAGAGATAAACTTAACAGATAATAACTTAACCCATAAAAAAGAAACAAAAAAAGAAGAAAATGTAACTACTCCTCAAATTTTTAATCTAAAAACTAACCAAACACTTCAACAAAAAGAACTTCCAAAAAGCAAAATTAAACAAGAAAAAAATCAAAAATCAAAACAACAATCTCAAACTAACCAAAATAAACCTACACATCAAAAAGAAAATAAAACAAAAATCAAAAAAGAAAATAAACAAAAAACAGAAACTAAAATCCAAAAAAATATCCAACAAAAATCAAATAAACAAACTCCAACCCAAAAACAAAAATCAAAGCCACAACAAGAAATAACTAAAACAA
>JAMOSZ010000018.1 GCA_027062625.1 Nautiliaceae bacterium | reverse complement strand
TCAAAAACCAAAACAAAAAACAACTCAAAAACCAAAAAAAGAAACAATTCAACCTCAAAAAACTAAACAAGAAAACAAAGAAGTAAAACAACTCCAAAAGACTACCCAAAAAACTACCACCCAAAACAAACCAATAAAAATAGTCCCTTTAATGAAAACTTGGATAAAAATTATAAACTTAAAAACAAATGAGTCTAAATTTATTATTACAGACAAGCCTCTAACATTGCCATATGGAAATTACAATATCCAATTTGGATTTGCAAAAGCAAAAATATATTACAACGATAAAGTTATCAACCTAAATAAAGACTTAATAGGAGAAGTAATCTTAAAAAACGGAAAATATATTATCAAATAAAGGTTTATAATGAAAAAAATAGCGTTCTTACTTCTTATCTTCTCTTTATCTTTTGGAGATGTTTTTACTACTATCAAAAACATAATAGGAGAAGAAAAATACGCAACCTACAAAGAGTTAATCCAATCAACCTTCAAAGACCAAAACTTCACTCTTGAAGAGATAATAACAATTTTAGAAGAAAATGGATTAATAGACCTTTTTTTCCAAAGTCCACAAACAATAACCCCAACTTTTATATTCAAAAACAACAATCCAATTTTTAATACCCACACCCTTTATAAAACCCTAGATAGACTTGGATATTACTATTTTTATCCCAAAAAAGTAAGCACATATGGTGGCTATTCAATTACAATTGAGATGAAATCAACTCATTATATTGACCCTCTAAATTTTATGAAAAGATTAAAAGATTTTGGATGTAAAGTAATAGATATTAAAAAAGACGATAACTTTATTTATACAATAGATTGCCAAAACGAAAAAATAAACGCAACTCCCCTAACTCCTACAATCCAAGCACTCTCAAATCCAAAAGGAAATTACTGGATAAATCCAAATGGATTTAAAAAAATTAAAATTAAATCATCAAGATTTGATTATTTCCATCCATACATTGTCTTTTTTGACAAAAATCTAAATGTAATCTCAACAATTGAAGATAACGATGTTAAAAAAAGTATTACAATCTCCATCCCTTCCCTATGCAAATACATAAAAATAAGCGATAATTTCACAAAAGAAAATATTAAAAGAGGAATTTTTGTAAAAGGATTAAAATGAACCACTTTGAGAGAATAGAGAGACTCCCAAATTATATTTTTGCAGTAATTAATGATTTAAAATTACAAGCAAGGCGTGCAGGAGAAGATATAATTGACTTTTCAATGGGAAATCCAGACGGACCTACTCCAAAACCAATCGTTGATAAACTAATCGAAGCTGCACAAAAGCCAAAAAACCACAGATATTCAGTCAGCAAAGGAATTTACAAATTAAGAGAGGCAATTTGTAACTGGTATGCTAGAAGATATTCAGTTACATTTGACCCAGAAACTGAGGCGGTTGTTACTATGGGAAGTAAAGAAGGATATGTCCATTTAACTCAGGCAATTACAAATGTAGGGGATGTGGCAATCGTCCCAGACCCAACCTACCCTATCCACTCATACGCTTTTATGTTAGCTGGTGCAAGCGTTAGAAAAGTAAGATTAACTTATAATGAAAACTTTGAACTTAATGAAGATGAATTTTTTGAGCAGCTAAAACAAGCAATTATTGAATCAGTTCCAAAACCTAAATTTTTAGTCCTAAATTTTCCTCATAACCCAACAACCGTGACTGCAAGCAAAGAGTTTTACCAAAGGGCAGTTGATTTTGCAAAAGAAGAAGGGCTTTATATTATAAGTGATATTGCATATGCTGATATTACTTTTGATGGATACAAAACCCCAAGTATTTTTGAAGCAAAAGGGGCAAAAGAAGTTGCGGTTGAGAGTTTTACTTTATCTAAAAGTTATAATATGGCTGGATGGAGAGTTGGCTTTATGGTAGGAAATCCTACTTTAATCGGAGCACTTCAAAAGTATAAATCGTGGATTGATTATGGAATGTTTACTCCAATCCAAGTAGCAGCAACGGTTGCACTTAAAGAGTATTCTCACTTACCAAAAGAGATAGCAAAAACTTATGAAAAAAGAAGAGATGTATTGATTGAGAGCTTTGCAAATGCCGGATGGGAGATTAAAAAACCGCGTGCTACTATGTTTGTATGGGCAAAGATTCCAGAAGTTGCAAGAGAGCTTGGAAGTTTAGAATTTTCAAAAAGACTTTTAACAGAAGCTCATATTGCAGTAAGCCCTGGAATTGGATTTGGTGCGTATGGAGATGAGTATGTAAGAATTGCACTAATAGAAAACGAAAAAAGAATTCGCCAAGCTGCAAAAAATGTAAAATATTTTTTAAAGAACTTCAAGTGAAAAAAGATTTAATACTAAAAGAGATTACAAAAGAGGCAGTAAAAGAAGTATTAAAATATATACTAAATATTGAACTTGATGACTTTGAATTTTTGGATTTTGAATTTCCAAAAATTGAAAAAAGAGATGCCGACATTTTAATAAAAGCAAATGAAAAAATAATTCATATTGAATTTCAAAGCAGAAACGATAAAAATATGCACATAAGAATGGCTAGATACTTTTTAGAAATCTATTCAAGATATCCTTATGATATTTTTCAATATGTTTTATATATCGGTAAAGAAAAACTTTCAATGAAAAACAAAATTAAAACCAATAGCTGTGAATTCTCTTATGAAATAATAGATTTAAAAACAATTCCTTGTGATAGATTTTTAAAAATAAATAATCCAGAAGCTTTGGTACTTGCAATATTGTGCGATTTTGGAGAACACAATCCAAAAGAAGTTATAAAAGAAATTTTACATAAACTTTACCTTTTATCAAAAAATGAAAACGAATTTAGAAAATATCTTTTAATGCTTGAAGAACTCTCAACTAGTAGAAATTTAAAAGAAGAAGTTAAGGAGGCAGAAATGGGACTTCAAAATTTAACATGGGAAGATTTACCAAGCTATGAAATAGGACTTGAAAAAGGATTAGAAAAAGGATTAGAAGAAGGTTTGGAAAAGGGCTTAAAAAAAGGATTAGAAGAAGGAATCAAAAAAGGGGTTTTAAAAGGAAAAATATTAATGTTAAAAGAACTTGGATTTTCAGATAAAGAAATTTCTCAAAAGCTTAATATCTCGCAAAACAAAATAGAGGAGCTCTTAAAGGAAAACAATGATTAAAATAGGCATAATAGGGGTTGGGACAGTTGGAGAGGCTGTTGTTAAAAATCTGAAAAAAAATAAAGAAATCATAAAAGCAAGAGCTGGAAAAGAGATAAAAGTAGTAAAAGGAGTAGTAAGGGATTTAAATAAAAAAAGAGATATTAATATTCCTCTTACAACCGATTACAAAGAAGTAACCCAAGACCCAGAAATTGACATAGTAGTAGAGCTTATGGGAGGAGTTGAGAGTGCTTATAAAGTGGTAAAAGACGCCTTAATTCACAAAAAAGCGGTAGTAACTGCAAATAAAGCCCTTCTTGCATATCATCGCTTTGAGCTTCAAAAATTAGCCTCTACCCCTTTTGGATATGAAGCAAGCGTGGCTGGCGGAATTCCTATTATAAAAGCACTGCGTGATGGGCTTAGTGCAAATGATATTATTGAAATTAAAGGAATAATTAACGGAACTTGTAATTATATTTTAAGTGAGATGAAAAAAGGAAGAGATTATCAAGAAGTACTAAAAGAAGCTCAAAAGTTAGGATATGCAGAAGCTAATCCAACATTTGATGTAGGAGGATATGACGCAGCTCATAAGCTTTTAATTTTAGCAAGTATAGCTTATAACATTGATGCAAAACCGGAAGATATTTTAATTGAGGGGATTGAAAATATCAATTTAATGGATATTGAATTTGCAAAAGAATTTGGATATGAAATAAAACTTCTTGGAATCGCAAAAAAAATAGATAACAAAATAGAACTTAGAGTCCACCCTACTTTAATAAAAAAAGAGGAGATGATTGCAAAGGTTGATGGGGTTATGAATGCTGTGAGTGTTATTGGAGATACTGTTGGTGAGACTATGTATTATGGACCAGGAGCCGGTGGAGATGCCACGGCAAGTGCAGTAATTAGTGATATAATTGAAATTGCAAGAGGGATAAAAGCACCTATGCTTGGATTTAAACTTCCGCTTAATAAAAACTATAAATTAAAAGAGATTGATGAGATTGAGAGCAAATACTATCTAAGAATAGCTACAAAAGATAAAGTAGGAGTATTAAATAAAATTACAAACGTCCTTGCAAAACATAATATCTCAATTGAAACTTTCCTTCAAAAACCAAAAGACAATTTTGCAAAACTTCTATTCTCAACTCACAAATGCAAAGAAAAAGAGATAAAAAAAGCAATAAAAGAGATAGAAGCTTTTGACTTTGTATTAAAACCAATTAATTATATAAGAATTGAAGAATGACCCTTACCATTCCCAAAATAAATAAAATTCTAAAAATTTTAGAAAATATAGCCCTTGGGCTATTTGTCAATGGAATTTATAGTATAATTGTAGGAAATATAAATTTGGCTAATTTAATAATAGTAATTGGTTCAATTTATATTCTGGCTATAACTATATTTTTTGGAGATTAAATGAGCGGAGATAGTATTGTTGCAATTTTTACCATAATAATCGCACTCTTTGCTACTTTTTTGATTATCAAAAAAAAGAAAATGCGTGGTAAATAGACTAAAACAAATTTCTCTTTTTTTTAACATTAATGATAACTTGTTAAAAGAAATTGCCCCTTTTTGCTACCTTAAAACTTATAAAAAAGATGAGATTATCTACTATGAAAATGAAAAAGATAAATACTTTTATGGAATTCTAAAAGGAAACGTATTAACATATGACGTAGATTTAAAAGGAGATATTATACCCAAACATCAATTTAGCTGCGGAGATATTTTTGGACTTATAGCACAAATTCAAAATAGACCCTATTGCTTAAATGCAAAAGCTGAGAGTGAAAGCGAGATTATTAAAATAGATTATGAAAAGTTTAGAAAATATATCTCAATCCCTCCATTTAGCGACAGAATAATAAAACTCCTAAGCCATCAAATCATTCAAGAAATTGAATTTAATAAACTTCAAAAATATGATACTAAAAAAAGAGTAATATATGCACTTCTTAACTTCCCTAAAAAATTTATCAAAAAGAAAAAATATTTACTTGCAAAAGAACTTGGAATGAGTGCAGAGACATTAAGTAGGATTTTAAGCAAGCTAAAAAATGAAAATATTATATGTTACTGTGAAAAAGCAATAAAAGTAATAGACAATAAGAAACTAAAAGAGTTACTAAACAAATAAAAAAACTTTAAACTTAAAAGTATCAAACATTTTTATTTTAAACAAAAAGGGCAAAAGCCCAAAAAGAATTAGAATTTGTATTTAGCCTCAAATCTAAATTCGTTGTTATCTGCATAAGTTGCTTCATCATCCCAGTTAGCTATATCATAGTAAATATGGAATCCAAGTTTTTTATTGTATTTATATTTTACACCAATTGTGTATTCTTTTAAGTCGTTGTTTTTGTTTGGTGCATCGTCACCTGCATTTTGAGCTTGTGCGGCTAAATAAACGTTTGTTTTAGCATCTACATTGTATCCAAGTTTTCCATATACTGCGCTAACGTCTTGTTTATTTGCAATGTTACTGTTATTTTCAGTTGGAATTACATCACCAATTGGAGCATCGTCTGATGTTTCAACAAAACCAGGGTCTTCATTTGTTTTTGCATATCCAGCTAAAATAGAGAAGTTATTATTTGTATATTTTCCAGTTACATTATAATATGTATGTGTTTTTGTTGAATTTTCATTTTTACCACTCGCATAATCTACTCTTAAAGTAGTGTTTTTTACAGGTACAAAATTTAAAGTAGTTGTATAAATATGTTTAGAAAGACCTAAAATTTTATATGCCCATACATTACCTTTTACCATATCAGTGTTAAAAATAGCCGCTGCTGCATAAAGATCATTTCCAATAACAATAGTATTTGGTATATTAGAAGTTCCAAGTTTTAAAGCATCAACAAATGCACCTGCAACAGTTACATTATCATTAATTTTATAAGAAGCAATTAAACCTGCTCCATGCCCTGGTTTTGCAGGGTCAGCACTTGTAATTGGAGTTGCAACTGGAATTTTACCAACTATTGCATTAACTGGACCATTTGAATATTGTAAGAAAAGTAAGTTATTTACAATAGTTGTATCAACACTACTATTCTTACTTTTTACTAAATCCTCATCAGTAGTATATACATTAGATTCAACAGAATTTCTCATAACAAATTTAATATTTTCATCAACTGGTACTTTAAAGATTAATACTGCATTCGTTCTCCATCTATCATACGCAGTCCCATAATAATTTGTTGCTTTATTTTTATCTGTATTATCTTCATGATAAAATCTTATTCTTAAAAATCCACTTAAATCAACATTCTTAATAGCATCAGTTAATGGAGTAGCACTTGCTACACTCATTCCACCCATTGCCACTAATGCTGCTAATGATAATTTTTTTAGCATTACTCTCTCCTTAATGTTTTTTTTTGTAATTATTATTATACACTAAAAAAAGCTTAAAAATCAAATTTAGTTTTTAAAATTTGTAAAAATTCTAAATTATTTTTCATAAAGTGGCATCCCCATAATATTATATCCAGCATCTACAAAATGCACTTCTCCCGTTACCCCGCTTGATAAGTCACTTAAAAGATACATTCCAGAATTTCCAACCTCATCAATTGTTACATTTTTTCTAAGAGGTGAATTTTTTTCATTATATTTGAGTATTTCGCTAAAATCCCCAATTCCACTTGCGGCAAGTGTTTTTATAGGTCCAGCACTAAGAGCATTAATTCTTATTTTTCTTTTTCCAAGGTCCACTGCCAAATACCTAACACTTGCTTCAAGTGCCGCTTTTGCAACGCCCATTACATTATAATGAGGGATATACCTCTGGCTCCCAAGATATGTCAAAGTAAGAACACTTCCTCCATCATTTATAGTATTTTCAAACTTTTTTACAAGCTCAATTAACGAATATACGCTAATCTCCATTGCAATGTTAAAAGCCTCTTTACTAGTATCAATAAATCTCCCATCAAGTGCCTCTCTTGGAGCATATGCAACTGAGTGGACTAAAAAATCAATTTTCCCATAATCTTTTTCAATTGCTTCTTTTAATGCATCAATTTCTTCTGGCTTACTCACATCAAGAGGATAAATGTTTTTAACTCCAAGCTCATCTGCTACTTTTTCAACTCTTTTTTTAAGTTTATCGTTTTGATAAGTCAAAATTATATCTGCTCCTTGGTTTTTACACGCCTTTGCAATTCCATAAGCAATTGAACGATTATTTGCAACTCCTACAATAAGTCCTTTTTTTCCTTGCATTATCATTTTTTCTCCTTTGCTATTTCAATCATCTGTCTAAATACATCAACATCCAAACTTGCACTTCCAACCAACACTCCATCAACATTTTCAATTTCCAAAATCTCTTTTATATTGTTAAGTTTAACGCTTCCCCCATAAATAATAGGAGCTTTTGTAAGTTTTTTTATCTCTCTGTGAGTCTCTTTTATCTCTTCACTACTTGCACTAACCCCTGTACCTATTGCCCACACAGGCTCATATGCAATAACCAAATTTTCATAATTTAAGTCAATTCCTTCAAACTGCTTTTTTATATAATCAACTACTGCTTCAATTCCTTTTTTTCTAACTTCAAGCGGTTCTCCCACACAATAAAAAATTCTAAAACCGTTTTGCTTGTAAAAATTAAATTTCTCTGCAATAAATTCCTGAGTCTCACCCAAAATATGACGTCTTTCACTATGCCCTATAAGCAAAGTTTTTATATTAAATTCATTTAACTGCTCTAAACCTATCTCTCCTGTATATGCCCCATTTATTGCAGGATATGCGTTTTGAGCTCCTATAAGCTCATCTTCAATCAAAGCACTAAACGGAGGAAAAACCCTAACCTCCACATCTTTAAAATCCATCCTTTTAAGCTCTTTTAAATACTTAATTGTCTCTTTTCTTGTCTTATGCATTTTAAAATTAGCCGCTACTATCATTGACAACTCACTTCATCAGGAACTTCAAGTGCTGCAACTCCTGGGAGTTTTTTACCTTCAAGAAGCTCTAAACTAGCCCCACCACCAGTTGAAATAAATGTCATCTCCTCATCATCACCAGCTCTTGCAACGGCATCTGCTGTATCTCCACCACCTACTACTTTAATCCCATGGCTTCTTGCAATTTCGTGAGAGATTTTAAAAGTCCCCCTTGCAAATTTATCCATTTCATAAACACCCATTGGTCCATTCCAAAGAATAGTTTGAGCATCCCATAAAACTTCTCCAAAAAGTCTAACACTAGCAGGTCCAATATCAAGTCCCATCCATCCATCTGGAATTTCTTGGAAAGTTACATATTTAACCATTGCATCTTCGCTAAACTTATCAGCTACCACAATATCTACTGGCAGATAAAATTTAACCCCAAGCCTCTTAGCTTCTGCCATAATTTTTAAAGCTTCATCAATCAAATCATCTTCAACCAATGAATTTCCTACATTATATCCCATCGCTTTTAAAAATGTAAAAGCCATCCCTCCACCAATTATCATTTTATCAACTTTTGGCAAAAGATTAATAAGTGCTTGAAGTTTTCCACTAACTTTACTTCCACCAATTACTGCTACAAATGGTCTAACTGGATTTTTAATAAGTTTTTCAAAAAACTTAATCTCTTTTAAAAGCAAAAATCCAGCCCCTTTGTGACACTCATCATAAAATCTAGTAATTGCCTCAACACTTGCGTGAGCTCTATGAGATACTCCAAAAGCGTCATTTATATAAAAATCTCCAAATTCACTTAACTCTTTTGCAAAACCTTCATCATTTTTTGTCTCTCTTGGATCAAACCTTACATTTTCAAGAAGTAAAACTTC
>JAMOSZ010000017.1 GCA_027062625.1 Nautiliaceae bacterium | reverse complement strand
AAAAATGAAAAGAGTACTTGCACTTGGAGTTTTAGCAGCATCATTTGCATTTGCAGGTCATCCTAACACAGGATGTGGTCTTGGATATATGATTTTTAAAGACAACCAAGATACACTTGCAAAACAGGTTTTAGCAGCTACAACAAACGGGATTTCTGGTAACCAGACTTTTGGTATTACATCAGGAACTCTTGGATGTGAAAAACCAACAAAAATCGTTGCAAACGATAAATTAAACAACTTCGTAAGAGATAACCTTGATAAAATCGCAATGGATGCGGCAAGAGGAGATGGTGAGAGTATTAAAACTCTTGCAAAACTTTTAAATGTAAAAGATGAAAAAACTTTTGCAACAAAACTTCAAGCAAACTTTGATAAAATCTTCTCAAACGATAACATAACTTACTCACAAGTAATTGACAATATCGCAACATATGCACTATAAAACATTAGGAGCTCTGCTCCTTCCTCTTTTTGCTTTTTCATACAATTTAGACAAATTATCAAACGAAAAATATTGGAAAATTTTACTTCATTTTAAAAATAAAGAAAGCGAAATAGACTCACCAAATTTTTTTCTCTCAAAAAACGGTAAATTTTCACCAAAAGATGAATTAAAAGCAACAATCTATTATCTAACCCATCCAAAATATAAAGACGATAACTCAACTTACTGCCGCTTTCCTGCAAGAAGAGAGTGGATAAAAAGTAAAATCCCAAACTTGCCTATAAAAAAACAAAACTGCTATGAGTTAAACAAAGAATTAAACACAATAAAGAATATAAAAAGCGTAAGTGTAATATTTCCAACTATCCTTATGAACTCACCCGCTTCAATGTTTGGGCACACCCTCCTTAGACTAAACTATGCAAACGGGGATTATTTAAATTCATTTGCAATAAACTATGCCGCTCAAACCAATGAAACAAACGGCTTAATTTATGCTTTTAAAGGACTAACTGGCGGATATATCGGGAAATATGCCGTACTTCCTTATTATAAAAAGATAGCCGAATACAACGATATTAAAAACAGGGATATTTGGGAATATACACTAAACCTAAACCAAGAAGAGATAAATCGTTTAAAACTTCATCTTTTTGAAGTAAAAGAGACTTGGAGTTATTACTATTACTTTAACAAAAACTGCTCTTATGAGATTTTGTGGCTAATCCAAGCAGCAAGACCTGATATAAAGCTGATTTATAAGTTTAATTATAAAGTATTACCAGTTGATACCCTAAAAGAGATGAAAAACGAAAATCTAATAGTAAGCTCAAACTTCCGCCCATCTAAACAGAAAATAATCCTAAACTATTATACCCATATAAAACACAAAAAAAGAGCACTTCAATTTGAAAAAACCCATAACGAAGAGCTTATAAAAAATCTCCCTTTAAAAGAGAGGCAATATATTTTAGATTTTGCAATAGAGATGACAAATTACAAATACCTATCAAAAGAACTTCCAAGAAAAAGATACCTAAAAGAGTATATTTCACTCCTTAAAAAAAGAAGCCGCCTTGGCAAAGAGACACCTCCAAAAATCACTCCTCCCCAAAACCCACTCACTTCACACGATAGTAATAAATTTTGGGTATTTGGGAAAAAAGATGACTTTATTATTGGATTTAAGCCGGCTTTTCACTATATTGATGATTTAAATACAGGTTTTACCCCGGGGGCTTATATTGACTTTTTTAGTTTTGAAACAACTACTAAAAAACTCCAAAACTTTTATCTTTTTAGAATAAAATCACTATCCCCAAGAAATGATATTTTCAAACCAATCTCTTGGAGTGTTAAGCTTGGAGGAGAGAGATTTAAAAAAAATAAATTTTACGCAACCCTAAAAACAGGCGCATACCTAACTTACCAAAAAAAGAGACTTCTTTACTCAATAGGAATTAACATCCCTCAATACTACCGCAAAAAACATTACATAACAGCCGCTCCGGCTTTTTATGTGGAGTATAATCTTAAAAATTCAAAAGTTTATGCAAACTTTGAGAGAGATTTTTTCAATTTTAAAACCTATAACACTATAAAAACTGAATTTATCCAAAAAATTCAAAAAAATTTCAACCTCAACATAGGCTACAAACACGACCTAAACCAAAACTTTTTTTACGGCGGATTTAGCTTATATTTCCTCTAAATCCCATTCACTAATTAACTCAATTCCGTTTTCTTTAAGAATTTTGCTTGTAAGCCCGGGAGCATCGCACTTACACTCACACCCGTTAATATAAGCACTTGTCTTTTTTACTCCACAGCTTGGAGATTTCTC
>JAMOSZ010000016.1 GCA_027062625.1 Nautiliaceae bacterium | reverse complement strand
TCGGTGAAGAAATAAACGATTATTTGGATAATACTACGGCATTTATTTCATTTGCACAAAGTAAAACACTTCCAAAAGGAAGTAATCAAATGCTTGGAAGCACTGACAGTAAAACCGGTACGTCTATCTGGATTGGTGCAGATATGCCAGGTATCAATGATGCTGATAGATGGGGATTTAACTACGTGCACGGGACAAAATATTGGAGAAGTATGACATATGCCGAAGATACAATTATAGGAAGTATCGCCGCTACAAGAGGTAATGCTTATGAATTATATTATCATTATCAAATCGTACCTCATTTAACACTTGGAGCAAGAGCTACACTTATTAAATATGACTATTCAGGTAGCAACGCAAGCTTTGGAGTAGACGGCACTCCTATGGATGTAGATAAAGTCCCAGGATCACAAGCTGCTAATGTAGTAAAAACTGCAAAAGATTTAAGAGTTTACATTAGATATAATTTTTAATTTATAAGTTTTTCTTATAAAAGCCCTTTTGGGCTTGATTTTTTCACCTAACTCAATATAATTTTTTCAAATAAAAAAAGGAGAGTAGATGTCTGAAATTATAGACTTAAAAAGAAGAAGTTTTCTAAAAGGTTCAGCAGCGGCAGCTGGTGGAGTGGCACTTGCATCTACTTCTGCGTTTGCACTATCTCCATATGAAGACGCAGAAAATGCAAAAGAGAAAAAAATAAAAGAGATTAAAAACGCAAAATACACTCCTACTTTTTGTGGAATGTGTGTTAATATGTGCGGATTTATCGCAAGAAATGTTGATGGAAAAATTACAAAACTTGACCCAAACCCTCTATTTACAAAATCTAGAAACTTTGCGTGCGCAAGAGGAAATGCCGGAATTGCGGCAGCTTACGACCCTGATAGACTAAAAGGACCAATGATTAGAGTTGGAAAGAGAGGAGAAGGAAAATTTAAAGAAGTCAGTTGGGAAGAAGCATATGAGTATATCAGAGAAAAGATGGTAAAAATTCTTGATGAAGAAAAAGACAACAGAAGTGCAATAGCTTTTGGTGCTGGGGCTGGTGCGGAAGAGCCGCTTTTTGCTACATTTAAAGATGGAATTGGAAGTAATAATTTTGTTGACCACTTTACAACATGCTTTGCGCCAGCATTTATTGCAAATAAACTAACTTATGGAAGCTGGGGAAGCGCTGATTTTGAAAAAAGCAAATATGTTTTAATGCTTGGAGCAAATAGAGCTGAGGCTATTGTTACTCCTGATACACTTGACTTATTTAGAAGAACTCACAAACGTGGCGCAAAAGTTGTATATATTGATGTTAGATACACAAATACAGCAGCAAATGCAGATGAGTTTATTCCAATTAAGCCAGGAACTGACTTAGCCCTTATGCTTGCTATGATTCACGAAACAATCAACAAAGGATATCACAAAACTCCATATAAAGCTGACTATCTTGCAAAATATGCTGATGGACTTAGTGAACTTGAAGAATACTTTACAAGTGGCGAAGGAGCTAAATACACACCTGAGTGGGCTAGTAAAATTACTGAAATTCCTGCTGATACAATAAGAAGAATTACAAAAGAGTTTTCTGATGCAGCAGAAACTTATAAAGGTGCAGCAAATTGTTATAGAAGTAGAAAATCTACTTGGTATTTTCAAGATTTTGAATTTAGACGCGCACAAGCAATCTTTAACGCACTTCACGGATGTGTAAATAGACCTGGTGGAGTTTTGCTTGGTAGAGGTTTAAAAGCAGAAAAATACGAATATGAAGATTTTCCAATTTATGATAATGCAAAACCAAGAATTGATTTAGCACTACTTCCAAAAAACGAATATCCTCTAATCAACCCTGGAAAAGGAAGTTGGCAAATATTTAGAAATACAGTTTTAGATATTAATACCAAATGGAGAAAAGGTGAAACACTACCAGAAAATGCATATCCAGTAAGAGGAATGTTTATTTACAGAGAAAATCCTATCCAATCAGTGCCTGGTAGAGAAAAAACTGAAAAGATGTTTGATACAATGGATTTAGTTGTAGTAATTGATATTTTGCCAAACGATACTGCAATGTATGCTGATGTTATCTTACCTGATACTGTATATCTTGAAAGAACCTCTCCTCTAAAAAGCTTTGGAACACTAAGAGAACCTATGATTGGATGTAGATGGGCAGCGGCAAAACCTCTATATAAAACAAAACCTCTTTATAATATAATGAAAGAACTTAGCGAAAAAGTTGAAAAAGATTTAGCAGCTATTACATTTAAATATACTTGGGATGCTGATGAGCTTGGAGTTGAACTTCCAAAAGATTTTAACTTGGCTAAATATTTAACAGATGATTTTGAAATTGATGAAGAGAAATTAAGAGCTGATATAAAAGATGAAAAACTTATAAAAGCAATACTTGAATGGGCTGGGGAAGATAATCTTGACATTACTACATTTAAAATAAGTGCTGCTTACGAAAAAACCCCAGAAGAATTTAACGAAGAAGTAATGAAAGAAATCTATGGCGAAAAAGCAGCTGAAATTTTAAAAGAATATGGAGTTTATTGGCCAGGAATTGAAAAAGCAATTGAAGCTGGAATTATTGATGAACATTTAAAAGTATTTAAAAAAGATGTGCCTAATAAAAACGCTCTTATTTACGAAATATACAAAAAATACTCTACTCTTCCAAAAGATTACTGCATAGTACCTAAAAAAGGTAAATTCATAAAACTATCTCTTAAAAACATTGCAGGTAAAAAATTCAAAAACCCTATAACCGGTAAAACAGATGTAGTAACAGATTTACCAAAATGGCGTGATAGTATGTTTGAAGAACCAAAAAATAACGAAGTTAGACTTGTAATTGGAAGACACGGATACTTTACCCAAAGCTCGCATCCAAACAACTATTTACTGCTTGATTTAATGAATTACAACTATATCTGGATTAATGACGAAGTTGCAAAAAAACTTGGAGTTAAATTCAAAGATGAAGTAGAACTTACAAACAGACAGGGATATAAGGTCAGAGGAAAAGTATATCCTACAAAAAGAATTAGAAAAGATACAATCTTTATTGCAACTGGACTTGGAAGTCAATCTAAACTTTTCACTCTTGGATACAATAACGGAGTATCACAAGCTCAAATTGCAGAAGATAGAATTGACCCATTTATTGGAGCAAGTAGTATGAACGAAACTTTTGTAAAAATAAGAAAGGTGTAACAAATGGCAAACTATGCAATAGCACTGGAATACCAAAACTGCATTGATTGTAGAGCATGTGAAGTAGCATGTAAAGATGAAAATGGAGTAATGCTTGGTGCTGATAAGCAAAGAATTTGGGTCGGAGTTGTAGAAGGTGGGGAGAGCCTTACTGATATATTTTTAAACTTCTACCCAAGCCAATGCAACCATTGTATTGATGCACCATGTGTAACTGTTTGTCCAACAGGAGCAAGTCACTTTGCTGAGGGTGGAATTGTAAAAGTTGATTATGATATGTGTATTATCTGTAAAGGTTGTATGGAAGCATGCCCTTATGAAGCAAGATTTGTTGATGAGACAAGACATGCAGTTGATAAATGTACATTTTGTGATGGAAGAATTCAAGAATACGGAACTACGGCATGTAGTGCAACTTGCCCTACAAAAGTTAGAACCTTTGGTGATTTAGAAGACCCAGAATCTGATATTAGAAAACTTCTTGAAAATAGGAAATTTTTCTTACTTAAAGAAGATGAAAAAACTCTTCCAAAACTCTTCTATCTTGTACCAGAAGATGAAGAATTTGCAAAAAGAAGCATTGGAGAGGGAATAAAATTCCATACTTGGAGTGAAATTGAAGAAAAATATAAAAAAGCAACTCAGGAGAAAAAACCTGAGTGGAAAAAAGCATAAGGAGCTATTATGGCAGCAAATACACAATATATAGAATGTTGTGGGCTTAATATCAAAAAAGTTAGCCTAAAAGAACTATTATTTAACAAGACTATGCTTATAGCATATATCCTGCTTGCAATAGGATTAGTAGGATGGTATGAGATATTTTATTTAAGATGGGGACATCTTTTTGTAAATAATGCTGATGTTATCGCAGCAGCAGGAGGAAACAGTGAACATTTAAGAACAATAGCAGAAGCTTTAAAAGAACAGATTTTTAATTTAGACCATATTGAAGAAGTTAAAAAACCAAACCCTTGGGGAGTATTTGTTACCCAATACGTTTACTTACTATATGGCGGTAGTGCACTTATTTTCTTAACGGCATTAATGGAACTATTTAAAGTAAAAGTAGCTCCAAAAGTAGCGGCAGCTCTTATGACTTTTGGTATTTCAATGGTATTTGGCGGACTTGTATCAATCTTTACAGACTTGGCAAATCAATTAAATATCTATTGGATGATTTTAAATCCGCAACCACAAAGTGGTATGTGGTTAATGTTGCCACTTTATGCTGTATATATTCCATTTACTTTTATTGAAATTTATTTTCTTATTACAAATAAAAGAGACTTGGCAAGAAAATTTGCGGGAATTTTAGTAATAATGGGACTTATTATTGATGTTATTGAATTTTATATCCAAGGGATTTTATTTAATCTAAATGTTCCAAGACATCTTTGGACAGACATTCCTCAACTTTGGTTATATTTCTTAGTAACAGGAGCTTTAACAGGAGTTGCTGGTGCAATTATTTACGCATTTCTTGGACTAAGAAATAAACCTTACTTTGATGAATTTATTAAAACAGCCTCAACAATGGGTATCATATTAACTGCACTTGCAGCTTTATATGAAATTATTAACTTTATGGTAGTTGACCCAAAATGGATAAGCTTAATTATTCACGGAAGTCCAATTAGCTGGATGTATTGGGGATGGATTGTGCTTGGAATTGCATTGCCTTTTGTATTATTTCTTACAAAAAAACCAACACTTGCATTAGTTGGTGCAATTAGTGCAGTAATTGGAACTTTTCTAATGAGACAAGCATTTATTTATGGTGGAAATATTGTACCAATGAGTGATAGATTTGGAAAAGGTCCAGAAGCTACAAGTCTTTATCAACTTGATGCTATTACACCATGGGCATACGCACCACCTCATACAATGGAAGTTTTAGTAGTTATTGGATGCCTTGGACTTGGTATTGCAATTTACTCTTTACTTGATTCGCTTTTTGCAGTAAGAGATGTAAACGACAACGCAGCTCACTAATGCCCTTCTCTTTTGGGCTTTTTTTAATTATTTAATCAATTTATTCCCTTGACACTAAAATTAACCTTTACTTGTTATTCAAAATAACTCTTAATAAAAGTTTTTAGCTCCTATTTACATAAAATAAAATCAAAAAGGATTTAAAAGCCAAAAATATTATATGACAATTGATAAAATTTGTAATACTCTCCTTTAAATTAAAAAAAAAATTCTTGTCAAATAAGAAATTTTGCCTTTTTTTAGATATAATAAAATAAAAAATTAAGGAGCTTATAATGGCATTAGAAATAACAAAAGAAAACTTTGAAGACATCGTAAAAAACAATAAAATTGTTGTAGTAGACTTTTGGGCACCTTGGTGTGGACCTTGTAGAATGATTGCACCAATTATTGAAGAGCTTGCAGAAGAGTATAAAGACAAAGGTGTTGTAGTAGGTAAAATTAATACAGACGAACAACAAGAGCTTGCAATTCAATTTGGAATTAGAAGTATTCCAACTGTACTATTTATTAAAAACGGTGAAATTGTTGATAGTATGATTGGTGCAGCACCTAAAAACTTCTATGAAGAAAAAATTAACGCTCTTCTTGATTAATTTTTCTTCTTTTTTCTTTCTATACTTTACTTTAAAAGGTTTTATAAATGTATGATATTATAATTATTGGAGGAGGTCCAGCTGGACTTAGTGCTGGAATTTATGCAAGCAGACTTGGCAAAAAAACTCTCCTTTTAGAAAAATTAACCCCGGGAGGTCAAATTACTTTAAGTAGTGAAATTGAAAATTATCCAGGAGTTTGTGAAGTTAAAAGCGGACTTGAACTTATGCAATGCTGGCCAAAGCAGGCTCAAAAATTTGGATGCGAGATAAAAAGTGAAGAAGCAATAAAAATTACTCCAAAAGAGAACTTTTTTATAATAAATACCCACAAAAATGAATACACTTCAAAAGCTACAATTATAGCAACAGGCTCAACTCCAAAAAGAGCGGGATTTGAAGGGGAAGAGGAGTTTATAGGAAGAGGAGTTAGTTATTGTGCGGTTTGTGATGGATTTTTTTACAAAGACAAAGTAGTAGCGGTAATTGGTGGAGGAGATACGGCACTTGAAGAGGCTTTATATCTTAGCCAAATTGCAAAAAAAGTCTATTTAATCCACAGAAGAGATAAATTTAGAGCAGCTCCAATTACTCAAAAAAGGGTTTTTGCAACCAAGAATATTGAAATAATATTTAACGCAAAAGCTAAAAAAGTAATTGGCAAAGAGTTTGTTGAAGGACTTTTGATTGAGAGAGATAATAAAGAAGAGATTTTAAAAGTGGATGGAGTGTTTGTGTTTGTTGGAATGAAAGTAAATAATGAGCTTGTAAAAGATTTAGTTGAGTTAAATTCTTTTGGAGAAGTTAAAGTTAATCTTAAAATGGAAACTTCTCTAAAAGGACTATACGCAGCAGGAGATATAAGAGAAGATAGCGTAAAACAGGTAGTAGCAGCGGCAGGAGATGGAGCAACAGCAGCAATAAACGCAGTCAAATTTATTGAAAAGGAAGAAGAATGAAAGTTGGAATAATAGGAGCAACAGGGAGAGTTGGACAACTTCTTGTTAAAATTTTAAAAGAAGAAAACACTCCAATTGGAGCGGTAATGTTTGAAGGAAAACAGACTATTGAATTTGACAAAGATACAATAATTACAAACGATGCAGAAGTTTTGCTTCAAAACTGCGATATAGCAATTGACTTTTCAGCCCCAAAAGCAACTGAAAAACTACTTGAAGCAGCTATTAAAAACCCAAAACCACTGGTAATTGCAACAACTGGACTAAATGACCATCAAATGAATTTAATGCAAGAAGCAAGTAAAAAAGCCCCTATCCTTTATGCTACAAATATGAGCCTTGGAATTGCAATTCTTAAAAAATTAGTAGAAATGGTAAGTGAGAAGTTAAGAGATTTTGACATTGAAATAACAGAACAGCACCACAGATACAAAGTCGACGCTCCAAGTGGAACTGCCCTAACGCTTGCAAACCACGCGGCAAAAGCAAGAGGGCTTGATTTGAAAAAAGTAATGGTAACCGGTAGAAGTGGGCACGTTGGACCAAGAAGCAAAGATGAGATTGGAGTGTTTGCAATTAGAGGTGGGGATGTTGTTGGAAGACATACGGTTGGATTTTATAACGAAGGAGAATTTTTAGAGCTAAATCACACAGCAACAAGCCGTGAGACTTTTGCAAGAGGAGCAATAAAAGCGGCTAAATGGCTTATAAATCAAAAACCAGGGCTTTATTCAATAGATGACGCTTTGGGAATTTAAAGGATAGACAATGTGTTCAGTCGTAGGGATTTACGGAAACAAAAACGCAAGTAAACTCGCTTTTTACGCCCTTTTTGCAATGCAGCACAGAGGTCAAGAGGCAGCTGGAATATCTTCAAGTGATGGAGTGCATATTCACACTATAAAAGATAGAGGCTTAGTAACTCAAATTTTTAAAGAAGACCATTTTAAAATCTTAAAAGGGGATATGGCAATAGGACACACCCGCTACTCAACAGCTGGGGATGATTCAATTCTTGATGCTCAACCTGTATTTGCAAGATACGGACTTGGAGAAATTTCAATTGTCCATAACGGAAACTTGGTAAACGCAAAAGAGATAAGAGATGAGTTAATTAAAATTGGTGCAATTTTTCAAACCAATATGGATACGGAAAACTTAATCCACTTAATCGCAAAAGATTACACAAAACCTACTCTAAAAGAGAGAATAATTGACGCGGTTAAAAAGATAAAGGGGGCTTTTTCTTTGATAATCCTAAGCCGCTCAAAAATGTTTGCAATAAGAGACCCTTTTGGATTTAGACCGCTAAGTATTGGGAAAATAAAATCTGGCGGATACATTGTAGCAAGTGAGACTTGTGCTTTTGAGCTTGTTGGGGCTGAGTTTGTAAGAGATGTTTTGCCAGGAGAGATGATTACATTTGAAAACGGAGAAATTAAAAGCGAAATGATTTTTAATCCGACTCCAAAGCAATGCGTGTTTGAGTATATCTACTTTGCAAGACCAGATAGCAATGTATTTGGCAAAAATGTATACAGCATAAGAAAACAGATGGGAAGAGAGCTTGCAAAAGAGTTACCAATAGATGCTGATATGGTAGTACCAGTCCCAGATAGCGGAGTAGCAGCAGCCCTTGGATATGCTGAGGAGAGTGGGATACCATTTGAGATGGCAATTATGAGAAATCATTACGTTGGAAGAACATTTATTGAACCAACCCAAGAGATTAGGGATTTAAAAGTTAAGATGAAACTCTCTCCAATAAAGCATAAAATTGAGGGTAAAAAACTTGTGGTAATTGATGATAGCATAGTAAGAGGGACTACCAGTAGAAGAATTGTAAGGATGCTAAAAGAATCCGGGGCAAAAGAGGTACATATGAGAATAGCATCGCCTGCTACGACTGGACCTTGTTATTATGGGGTGGATACTCCAAGCAAAGATGAGCTTATCGCTTCAAAATTCTCAACCCAAGAGATTGCAAAATATATTGAGGCTAATAGTCTTGCATATTTATCAATTGAGGGACTTATAAGAGCAATTAAAGACAAAAAAGAGAATTACTGCTTTGCATGTTTTGATGGAAACTACCCAATCCTTTAATCTAGACTTTTTTTCTCTTTTTTGTTATAAAGTCTCAAAAAAGAGGAGATATGGATAAACTCTATACATTTGGAAAATACTTAAAGAAAAAATTTAAAACAAAAGTAAAAAAAGTCCCAATTTCAATCCCGGGCTTTACCTGTCCAAACATTGACGGAAGTGTAGCAAGAGGGGGGTGTGTGTTTTGCGAGAATGAGAGCTTCTCACCAAACTTTACAAAAGAGAGATTTACCCTTAATCTAAACTCAAAAGAAAACCCCCTCTTAAATAAACAGCTAAACGCCCTAAAAGAGCAGTTTTTTGCCACCATCCCCCTTCTTCAAAAGTATTATGGGGCAAAAAAGTTTATTGTCTACTTTCAAAGTTTTACCAACACTTACGCCCCACTCCCTACTCTAAAAGCCTTATACGAAAAAGCTTTAACTTTCCCTAATGTTGTTGGGATAAGCATTGGAACAAGGACTGATAGCATAACAGATGAAACATTACACTATTTAAAAGAGCTTAGCAAAGAGTGGGAGATTTGGATAGAGTATGGAATTCAAAGCAGCAATGATGAGACATTAAAAAGAATAAATAGAGGGCACGATTTTGAGAATGTAAAGAAAACTATCTTAAAAACAAAAGAGCTTGGACTTAATGTATGCGGACATTTAATTTTTGGACTTCCCGGAGAAAACCAAGAAGATATGCTAAAAAGCGTAGAAGATAGCATAAATTTAGGAATTGATAGTATAAAATTCCACCCTCTTTACATCACAGACAACACACTCCTTGCACTTGATTATAAAAAAGGAAAATTTACTCCAATAAGTGAAGAGCTTTATATTGATACTCTTATAAAAGCGATAAAGATGCTTCCTCAAAATATCTCAATCCAAAGAATGAGTGCTGGGAGTCAAAATCTGCTTGCACCAGAGTGGTGCCGCAATAAATCAACTCAAATGAGCCATATATACAAAGCTTTAAAAAAAGCAGGGATTAAGGTATGAATAGATTTGATAAAGAGGCTATAAGCTGGGATGATTTACCAAGAAGAGTAGAACTTGCAAAAGCAGTCGTAAAAAACATAATTCCTCATCTAAAAGGAGATGAGAAGATTTTGGACTTTGGATGTGGGAGCGGGCTTGTTGGGCTAAATCTTGCACCCTTTGCAAAAGAAATCATAGGAGTTGACACATCGGCTAAAATGGTGGAAAAATTCAATGAAAAAGCAAAAAAATTAAATTTAAATGCAAAAGCTTATAAAAAAGATATTTTTGAAATTGATGAAAAATTTGATATAGTAATTTCATCAATGACTATACATCATATAAAAGACATAAAAGCACTATCTAAAAAACTAAAAGAAATAACTAATAAAGTTTTTATAGCAGACTTAGATAAAGAAGACGGAAGTTTTCATACAAGAGGAAACGATGATGTATGTCACTTTGGATTTAGTAAAGAGGAATTAAAAGAGTATTTTGATGATTGGGAGATAGAATATAAGATAATTCATAAAGTAAAAAAACATAAAAACTTCCCAATATTTCTAATAAAACTATCAAGGAAAAACAATGACACAAAATGAAAGAGCTTTACAAATTT